>JAGPIR010000166.1 GCA_018054915.1 Allobrachymonas sp. | reverse complement strand
GCCATGGCGCCCACCAGCACCATGGCCCAGAAGCCGAATACAACTTCCACTTCACCCAGCAGGTGAAAAAATCCGGCATGCCGCGGCTGGGCCCTGGCCAGGCGTTCGAAGAATTTGGTGCTGAAGGTATGGATCAGCGCCAGCAGAAAAATCGCGGCACCAACCATCTGGATGGGTGAGGGGGGCATGACTCGAATCCAAAAATCTGTGTTGCACCGGCAAGCAAAAAGGAGGCTGTGCGCCTCCTTGTGTGCGTATACCGGCAGCGCAGGTCAGCGCGTGGGGGTCACTGCTGGGCGGAGGCCTTGCGCAGGATCTGGTAGAGCTCGTCTTTGAGCGCCAGTTTCTGTTTTTTCAGCGTTTCGATTGCATCGTCCGGGACAGGAATCTCCTGCTTTTCCATCCCGGTAATTTTTTCGTCCAGGGCATTGTGCTCATCGAACAGGCGCCGGAAGTGAAGGTCTTGGGTCTTGAGTTTGGAAATCAGGTCGCGGTACTCAGGAAACATGGAAAGTCTTTCAAGTAAAAAAGCGGCAAAAATCCGGCATGAGCGGCCAATATGCGTCAATCCACGTTCATGCCCTGTCAGCTAATAGTATAAGCTGGCCGGGTATACCCGTAGGCGGCGCGGCCGGTGTGTCTGGGGGCACGCGGGTGCGGTAAATTCGATGCCGGTTTGCGGTTGCGGGCCGGTGTTTGCGCGCATCCGGCGGCATCACGCCATACTGCCGCCAGCGACGGTATTTTTGAAATAACAACGAGTCATGCCCATGCACCAAGAAGATTTTTCCGGACACATCACGCCGGGCCAGGCCCATGCCTGGCAGCAAAGCGGCGAAGGCGTCATCATCGACGTGCGCACGGAAGCCGAACGCACATGGGTGGGTGAGGTGCCCGGCGCCATCGGTCTGAGCTGGAAAGAGTGGCCGGGCATGCAGCCCAACCCAGGGTTTGATGCGGCAATCCGGGCGATTGCGGCGCAGCATGCCGGCCAGAAGCTGCTGTTCCTGTGCCGCAGCGGCGTGCGGTCGGTGGCGGCGGCGCAGCGTGCCGCCGAACTGGGGCTGGAGAACTGCTACAACGTTCTGGAGGGCTTTGAAGGCGACCTCGATGAACGTCTGCAGCGCGGCCGGTGCGGCGGCTGGCGCTACCACGGCCTGCCGTGGGTGCAGCGGTGAATGCGCGTCGGGCGGCGGTGCCGTCTGGCGGTCAATCAAACAGGTCTGCGTTGGCCAGCAACACGCCAGCTTTATCCTTGCCGGACAAGAGGGGAGTGCCCTGCAGGGGCCAGTCGATGCCCAGCGCCGGATCGTTCCACAGCAGACAGCGCTCGTGTTCGGGGTGCCAGTAGTCGGTGGTTTTGTACAGCACCTCGGCCGATGCGCTGGTAACGAAAAATCCGTGGGCAAATCCGGCTGGAATCCAGAGCTGGCGCTTGTTTTCTGCAGAAAGTTCCACACCCGCCCATTGACCAAAATGGGGCGAGGATTGGCGCAGATCGACGGCGACATCGAACACCGATCCCGCAACCACGCGCACCAGTTTGCCCTGGGGGTGTGTGATCTGGTAATGCAGACCGCGCAGCACGCCCTGCGCGGAGCGGCTGTGGTTGTCCTGAACGAACTGCACGTCATCCAGCCCGGTGGCTGTGCGGAATTCCCGCAGGTTGAAGCTCTCGAAGAAGAAGCCGCGCGCATCGCCAAACACCTGTGGCTCGATGATGCGTACATCCGCAATGGCTGTGTCAAGCACCCGCATCAATACACCGTTTCCTGTAACAGGGCTTTCAGGTATTGCCCGTAGCCCGACTTGGACAATGGCGCAGCCAGCGCCTGCAACTGCTCCGCACCAATCCAGCCGGCGCGATAGGCCACCTCTTCGGGGCAGGCCACCTTCAAGCCTTGGCGCTTCTCGATGGTGGCGATATATTGCCCGGCTTCCAGCAGCGAATCGTGCGTACCGGTGTCCAGCCAGGCGTAGCCGCGCCCCATGATCTCGACGGTGAGCTGGCCCTGTTCCAGATAGCGCCGGTTCACGTCGGTGATTTCCAGCTCGCCACGGGCCGAAGGCCGGATGCTGGCGGCCATGTCGCACACCTGTGTGTCATAAAAATACAGGCCGGTCACGGCGTAATGGGATTGGGGATGCGGGGGCTTTTCCTCAATCGAAAGCGCCCGCTGGTTCTGGTCAAACGCCACCACCCCATAACGCTGCGGATCGTGCACATGGTAGGCAAAAACCGATGCGCCTTCGGTCTGGGCGCAGGCCCGCTTGAGCAGTCCCTGCAAGTTGTGGCCGTAAAAGATGTTGTCGCCCAGCACCAGGGCGCTGGGATGGTTGCCAACAAAATCACGCCCCAGGATGAACGCCTGCGCCAAACCCTCCGGCCGGGGCTGCACGCAATAGGAAAAGTGGATGCCCCATTGATGGCCATCGCCCAGCAAGGCCTCGAATCGCGGCAGATCCTGCGGGGTGGAAATGATCAGGATGTCGCGGATGCCCGCCAGCATGAGCGTGGTCAGCGGGTAGTAAATCATCGGCTTGTCGTAAACCGGCAGCAGCTGCTTGGAAACCGCCAGCGTGGCCGGATGCAAGCGGGTGCCGGAGCCGCCCGCGAGGATGATGCCCTTGCGTGTTGTGGTCATTGCAGGATTTGCTCCAGAAGGTGGTCAATGCCGCGCGTCCAGTGCGGCATGTGCAGATCAAAGGTTGTGCACAGGCGGCGGGTGTCCAGGCGCGAATTGGCCGGCCGCCTGGCGGGTGTCTGGTATTCGTCCGAGCGGATGGCGCGGATGGCCTGCGGCGCCACCTTCACGGGCCAGCCTGCCGCGCGCGCCCGGTCAATGACGTAGCAGGCGTAGGCATGCCAATTGGTTGATCCGCTGGCCGCCAGATGATACAGGCCATAGGCAAAAGCATCTGGCTCTTGGGTAGCGTCGCGCAGCAGCAGAGCCGTCACATCGGCCAGCAGCGCGGCCGATGTGGGCGCTCCGAACTGGTCGGCCACCACTGCAAGGCTGTTGCGCTCGGTGGCCAGGCGCAGCATGGTTTTGGCGAAATTTCCCCCATGCGCGCCCGCCACCCAGCTGGTGCGAAAAATCAAATACCGCGCCCCGCTGGCCTGCAGGGCCTGTTCCCCGGCCCATTTGCTGGCGCCATAGGCGCTTTGCGGGTTGGGCGGGTCTGCTTCCGTGTAGGGCGCGTCCTGGGTTCCATCAAACACATAGTCGGTCGAAAAATGCACGACCAGGGCGCCCAGCCGTTGCGCTTCTTCGCCCAGCACGCCAGGGGCATGGGCGTTCACGGCCATGGCCAGTCCGGTCTCGGTTTCGGCCCGGTCAACCGCGGTATGGGCGGCCGCATTCACAATCACATCCGGGCGCGCCTCGCGAATCAGGGTGCGCAGGGCCTCTGGCCTGGAAAGGTCGCATTGCGACCGGTCCAGCGCCAGCAGCTCGCCCAGCGGCGCCAGGGCGCGCTGCAGCTCAAATCCCACCTGGCCGTTTTTGCCGGTCAACAAAATACGCATCAGCTCACCTCGTATTGATGGCCCACCCAGTGCTTGTAGGCGCCGCTGGTCACCTGCTCGACCCAGCCCGGGTTGTCCAGGTACCACTGCACGGTTTTGCGGATGCCGCTTTCAAATGTTTCCGTGGGCCGCCAGCCGAGTTCGCGCGCGATTTTGGTGGCATCCACCGCGTAGCGGCGGTCGTGGCCGGGCCGGTCCTTGACAAAGGTGATCAGCGAGGCATAGGAAGCGCCGTCGCT
>JAGPIR010000014.1 GCA_018054915.1 Allobrachymonas sp. | reverse complement strand
CCCGACTCGGCTTCGCGCAGAAAGCCAATGATCTGTTCTTCCGTAAATCTCTTCTTCACGTCCAATCTCCTATCTTATGGGATTGGACTCCAGAGTCAGACGCTACTCAAATCTGGGGGGACGTCGCCCTCAGGCCGGCGGTCTATATGGATATCCGTAACGGCAAACCCTATGCCGAGGCACATTTTTCCGGTCATGACGTGC
Source organism: Allobrachymonas sp. (assembly GCA_018054915.1). Lineage (GTDB taxonomy): Bacteria > Pseudomonadota > Gammaproteobacteria > Burkholderiales > Burkholderiaceae_C > Brachymonas. The sequence goes on along the minus strand of JAGPIR010000014.1, from coordinate 13,447 downwards.
GCTTCGGCAAAACAGGCGCAGAAATACAAACATCGGCGCTCAACGGACCAACCTTCGATCTGTTCAGCCTGGCCTGGCAACTGGCCATGAACGATGGCCGATTACCCGCAAAGCTGCATATCACCAACGGCAAAAAGATTTATGCAGTCAGCGGCATCAGAAAAATCGGCGACGATATGTACCGGCTGGGGGAACGGGATATTGCAATCAGCCGTTACCAAATTCAACGCAACGACAGCAGCATGGAATATGCCTTTGCCCCCAAACTTGGCAATATTCCCGTACTTATCAGCTACATGGACAATGGAAAAACCTATGTGTTGACACTCAAGAGCGCCAAAATCAACGGCCAGGCCATGTAACCGAAAGACCATCCTGTGGGACCGACAGTCGCAGCACAAAACAATCCCAATTGCGGTTATGGAACGTTGTTGCGGCCGGACAGAAACAGCGGATGCACCCACTTGCCCGAAAGCCAGACAAAGGCGCCTAGTACAAAAACAATGGTGATGGTGCGCTCCCGCATTGCCAGGGCGGAATCCAGGCCTTCGAGACCGGCCTTGGAAAAAATAACCGAGAGGGCCGCAAAAAGGGCTGACATTGCAGCCCAGTAGAACCAGCCATCCAACGCAAACACGATCCCCGCTGTTTGACGCCGTGAAATATCTTGAAGAACAACGGTGAAGGTGCCCTGTCAAGCAACGGCCGCTTTTGGATTGGAACCGAACCTGTTGTCACCCGGCGTACCATCCTGAACGGCAAATATGAGCAGAACAATGCCGCCAATCAAGGGGACAAACGCAATGAGCAGCCACCATCCGCTGCGATCGGTATCGTGAAGCCTGCGCACGGACACTGCCAGTGAAGGAAGCAGCATGGCCAAAGCAAAGACGCCTCCGAAAAGCCCCATTCCGGCTTCCGAGTTAAACGAACCCGTGACACGGTCGACGACAACCAGCGCAATATGTATGAGCAGATAAAACAGAAAAAAATACCAGTACTCTGCCCGTTGGGCACGCCCTGAAAAAACGGCGTATTTGTTTAGAACAGCCAAAAACCAACTCATGATCTGACTCCTGTGTGTCTTGCAGCAATGCCGCCTGCGGCCAATGAACCTCCCGCCCCTTGGCGCTTGGATCAAATCGCGTGGCGATGCTGCGCCAAACCAGATACCGCCCAGTGCCAGCCGCTACTCGCTGGCAAGAACAACTCCGGCCTTTCGAAGATCGGCGATTTCTGCCGGACTCAATTGCTTGACGCAATCCCCGGCAAATGTTTCCAGTAGCACAGGGTTTGCCGTTACGTGACCAGAATCGAACCGCCTGCCGGGAATGAGCGTGCTTTTATGAAAATAGTAGACCTGACCCTGGCCTTGATCGTCTTGATCAAGTTTCGTGACTTTGCGAAGTTGCTTCGTTGCGGTAATGAAATACTCGCCAACTTGTACGGATGATGCAGGTACTGGCATGGTTTTCTCCTCGTTTACAGCTTCCAAAAGTATTGCAGGTTTTGTGCGAGGCCTACGCCAGATATCGTTTCAGCGCCTCCGCCGCTCATCCCCCAAGTAACAGCAGGTGGAGATCGGTGAAATCGTCGATGCTCCTTTCTGCAGCTTCTGGCAAAACCTTCTGCAGACATCTGCAAGCATGCCAGATTCACGCCCTTTAGTCGAGAGATTGGGTGCAGAACATCCCGCGTCACACATGCATCAAGCCCCGCTTTCATGAACCGGTTACACAGACGAAGGCAGACATTTCCCAAAAGACAAACCGATGCAAAATAAAAAACCCCGACGGATTTACCGTCGGGGTTTTAATCGCTCTGGATCTACACCATCCTCAACAGACAAACGAAGCGGCTGAACGCCGTGCCGTGGCATTTCCCGGTCTTGCCTATCCAGAAGCGGCGGCCCTGAACAAGCCACCGCCGCTGAGGGTAATTAATCAGTGGAACTGCTCTTCTTCGGTGGAGCCGGTCAGGGCCTTGACCGATGACGTACCACCCTGGATCACGGTGGTCACGTCGTCGAAGTAACCCACGCCCACTTCCTGCTGGTGCGACACAAAGGTGTAGCCCTTGTCGCGTGCAACAAATTCCGGTTCTTGCACCATGTCCACATAGTGCTTCATGCCTTCGCCACGGGCGTACGCATGGGCGAATTGGAACGTGTTGTACCAATTGATGTGGATGCCGGCTAGCGTGATGAACTGGTACTTGTAGCCCATGGCGGAGAGCTCGTCCTGGAACTTGGCAATGGTCTTTTCGTCCAGATTTTTCTTCCAGTTGAACGAGGGCGAGCAGTTGTACGACAGCAACTTGCCCGGGCACTCCTTGAGTACGGCCTGGGCGAATTCGCGGGCAAAGCCCAAGTCGGGGGTACCGGTTTCGCACCACACCAAGTCAGCGTAGGGCGCATAGGCCACGCCACGGCTAATGGCCTGTTCCAGACCATTCTTGACGCGGTAGAAGCCCTCCTGCGTGCGCTCGCCGGCCAGAAACGGTTTGTCGTTGGCGTCGTAATCGCTGGTCAGCAGGTTGGCCGCTTCGGCGTCGGTACGTGCCAGCACGATGGTGGGCACGTTCATGACATCGGCAGCAAAGCGAGCCGCGATGAGTTTTTCAATGGCTTCGCGGGTAGGAACCAGTACTTTTCCGCCCATGTGGCCGCATTTCTTGACGGCAGCGAGCTGGTCTTCAAAGTGCACGCCTGCGGCGCCCGCAGCGATCATGTTCTTCATCAGCTCAAACGCATTGAGCACGCCGCCAAAACCGGCTTCGGCGTCGGCCACGATGGGCAGGAAGTAGTCGATGTAGTCCTTGTCACCAGGGCCAATGCCGCGCCCCCACTGGATTTCATCGGCACGCTTGAAGGTGTTGTTGATGCGGCGCACCATGGTCGGCACTGAGTCGTAGGCGTACAGCGACTGGTCGGGGTACATGGTTTCGCTGGTGTTGCCGTCTGCAGCAACTTGCCAGCCGCTCAGATACACGGCCTCAAGGCCTGCCTTGGCCTGTTGCATGGCCTGGCCGGCAGTGATGGCGCCAAAGGCGTTGACATAGCCCTTTTTGGCGCCGCCGTTGACCTTTTCCCACAGCTTCTCGGCGCCACGCCTGGCCAGCGTGTATTCGATAGGCTGGCTGCCACGCAGACGCACCACATCGGCGGCAGAGTAGCCGCGCTTGATACCTTTCCAGCGCGGGTTTGTGGCCCATTCTTTTTCGAGGGCGGCAATCTGTTGTTCACGGGTAAGCTGTGTCATGGCAAAGGCTCCTGATGAATGAAAAAACACGGAACGACAAGTGACGCCAACCGCTCGTCTTCCATGCGCACAGTATAAGTCTTCTATAAGACTATTTAACTGTCTTATGTCTTATATAAGATACATGATTGCAAATTTTTTGTATTTCGGGCATGATGAAAAAATTACGCAAACTCCTTGTCCCATCGTGCTCACAGGGAGCGTCCTTTGACTGACAGGCATCAATCGTCAGAAAACAGACAGGCATTTTGCGTGAAGGTCTATAATTTCCTTGCTTTCATTCGTTTTTTGCGGCGGCGTGACAGGAAAACGCCGCCATAGTTATTTTGCGGAGTGCCCGTTATGCCTCAGCTTTCGTCATTTCTTGCCTTTAAGCCCAGTTTTTTTCAGTCCATGAAGGGCTACAGCAAGGAAAAACTGATAAAGGACATAACGGCGGGCCTAACCGTTGGCGTCGTGGCACTGCCACTGGCCATGGCTTTTGCCATCGCCAGCGGCCTGACGCCCCAAACCGGCATCTTCACCGCAATCATTGCCGGTTTCCTGATCTCCATGCTCGGCGGCTCCAAAGTACAGATTGGCGGACCAGCAGGCGCTTTCATCGTTATCGTTTATGGCATCGTCGAGCGTTACGGACTTTCCAACCTCATCATTGCGGTGGCCATGTCCGGGGTCTTGCTGTTCCTGATGGGTCGTTTCCAGCTTGGAACGCTGATACGCTTCATCCCGGTGTCAGTGGTCATCGGTTTTACCAATGGCATTGCCGTGCTGATCGGTCTTTCCCAGATGAAAGATTTTCTGGGTCTGGAAATTCCCAAGATGCCGGCCGATTTCTTCGGCGTGCTCCATGCCCTGTGGCTGAATCTGCATACGATCAATTACTATGCGATCGCTGTTGCCGTGGCAACGCTGGTCATCATCGTCGTCTGGCAGCATTTCACACCAGGGCTGATGAAAAACAAGTTGGCCTTCCGCGGCAAGCTCACCATCATCCCCGGCTCCATCGTCGCGTTGGTCATCACCAGCATCGTCGTCAAGATAATGGGCTTGCCGGTCGAAACCATCGGCAGCCGCTTTGGTGGCATTCCTGCCGAATTACCGCGTTTCATCATCCCAGAACTGAACTGGGAGAGCGCCCGCCATTTGCTGATGCCCGCCATTACTCTGGCCCTTCTGGGTGCGATCGAATCGCTGTTGTGCGCCCGCGTGGCCGACAGCATGACCGGCGACCGGCATGACCCCAACCAGGAACTGATGGCGCAAGGAGTGGCCAATGTGGTGACATCACTCTTTGGCGGCATGCCTGCCACCGGTACGATTGCCCGCACAGTCACCAACATCAAAAGCGGCGCATCCACCCCGGTTGCTGGTATGGTGCACGCACTTTCCCTGCTGCTGATCGTTCTGGTGGCCGCACCGCTGGCCGCCGCCGTTCCCCTGCCCACCCTTGCCGCGGTTCTGGTATTTGTTGCCTGGAACATGGGCGAATGGCGCGAATTCGTGCGCCTGCGCAACTACACCCTGCCTTATCGTGTCAAGCTGCTGGCAGTGTTCTTCCTGACCGTGGTGTTTGATCTGACCGTGGCCGTTGAAGTGGGCCTGGTGACCTCGCTGCTTGCCTTCATCTACAGCATGTCGAGTCTCTCGCGTTCGGAAAAAATGCTGCCTGCAGGCACAGCCCCAACCGAAAGCGATAAAACGGCGATCCCGCTTGAACAAACCTGGAACGATGCAGACATGCGTGTTTGGCGCCTGCACGGCACCCTGTTCTTTGGCGCCGTCCGGGTGGTCGAGCAGATTGCGGATAATCTGCCGGCACGCGTGCTGGTAATCGACTTCAAGAATCTGATGTACATGGATGCATCCGGCGCCGAAGAAATCGTGCAACTGGCTGAACAGTGCCACAAACACAAAATCTCCGTCATCCTCTCCGGTCTGGCACAGCAACCGCAGGATAAGGCCCAACGGGTCGGCGTCATCCACCTGCCCGGCGTGCAAACGGTCGAAACCCTGGATCAAGCCATTGCAGCGGCCAAACAAATATGTGAGACGGCGCCCGTTGCTGGCGCATGATTTACCGGTCTGCATGCGGGCAAACAGTCTTTTGCACAGACCGGGGCATTCGGTGCGCAGATGCAACGATGACGAATCTGGAACTACCCTGGCTGCAACCGCATCAGCCGTTTCCACCTCCCGATTCGGCCCTGGGCGCTGACTCTCCATGGCCGGGCCTGTTGGCTGCGGGCGAAACCCTCGACGCCAATACGCTAATTGCGGCGTATTCTTCCGGTATTTTTCCCTGGTACGGTCCGGGCGAGCCGGTTTTGTGGTGGAGCACCGATCCACGCATGGTGCTGGAGCCCAACAACTTCCGGCTACATCCTTCGCTGCGCAAAACCCTGCGGGCGTTTGTGCAGCGCAGCGATGCAACGATTCGCATCGACACGGCTTTTGACGAGGTCATCCGCCAATGCGCCGCGCCGCGTCCCGGCCAAAACGGAACGTGGATCACCCCGGTCATCCAGCAAAGCTATGGCGAACTCCACCGGCGCGGCCTGGCGCACAGCGTGGAAACCTGGGTGGGTAGGACGCTAACCGGGGGGCTTTACGTGGTGGCGCTGGGGCGTGCGGTTTTTGGCGAAAGCATGTTCTCACGCCAAAGCGACGCCAGCAAGATTGCCCTGGCCGCCTTGGTATGCCTGTGCCGCGCCCACAATGTGCCCTTGATCGACTGTCAGCAGCAGACAGAACACCTCGCCCGTCTCGGTGCCCATGCCATTTCCCGTGCGGATTTTTTGGACACCATCAAACAAGCGCAACAACAACCCGTCACGCGCTGGCAATTCGATCACACACTGTGGGATGCGCTGCTGCGCTAGGGCGTTTGGGTTTACGGTTGCCAATCAATGGCTGTCTGTCCGTGTTGCAGCAACCAGGCATTGGCCTTGGAAAAATGGCGGCAACCGAAAAACCCCCGATTGGCCGAGAGCGGCGAAGGATGCGGCGCCTGCAATACCAAGTGGCGTTGGCGGTCGATCATGGCGCCTTTTTTCTGGGCATGGCTGCCCCAGAGCATGAACACCAACCCATCACGATGGGTATTGAGTTGTTCCACCACCCGATCGGTCAAGTACTCCCAGCCCCAATTGGCATGCGAGTGGGCCTGTCCGGCCTGCACGGTCAGCACAGCATTGAGCAACAAGACGCCCTGCTCAGCCCAATGTTGCAAAAAGCCGTGGTCAGGCGTCACGAATCCCGCAATGTCGTTGCCCAGTTCCCGGTAGATATTGCGCAACGAAGGCGGAACGTCCACGCCCCGTCTGACTGAAAACGCCAGTCCATGCGCCTGGTTGGGTCCGTGATAAGGATCCTGCCCCAAAATAACCACCTTGACAGCAGCAAACTCCGTCAGGGCAAAGGCGTTGAACACTTCGTTCTGGGGCGGATAAATCGCCGCTCCCGACTGCCGCGCCTGCCTGATGCGCTGCCGCAGTTGCGTGAAATAGGGTTGCTGTTTTTCTGCGCCGATGGCTTCATGCCACGTCACAAGCGTGCTGTTCATGATGGAAACGCAAAATAAAAATGCGAATATGCTGGTCGCATTGTGCCGCAAACCCCGCACGGTGCAGGGGCTGCGCTACCATTTCCGAATGAACGATCTAGCCAGCTCACCTGCCATGTCGACTGAGGGGCTGGACCTGTACGCCACCACACCCTATATCTGCGCCTATCGATCTGCATATCAGGCATGTGAGCAAGTAGTAGGCCCAGCAGAAAGGGTAAGCGCACCGGTCTATTGGCAATTGATTGAAAAGGGGTTTCGCCGCAGCGGCGCAACACTTTACCGTCCACGCTGTGACCCATGCCAAGCCTGCAAACCCCTGCGTGTGGATGTGAATGCGTTCACGCCCAACCGCAGCCAACGACGGGCCATCAAATTGCACAGTGCACTGCAGGTTCGCCTGATGCCGCTGGAACTCCAGCCTGAACACCTCGCGCTTTACCAGCTCTACCAGCAAACACGCCATGCAGACGGCGGCACGTCCGGTGTCCATGCACAGCAATACCGGGACCATATTCTCGCAAGCTGCGTGGATTCGATGCTGGCGGAATTCCGCAGCCAGTCGGGCGAGCTCAAGATGGTGGCGCTCATCGACCGCCTGCCCCAGGCTCTTTCCGCCGTATACACTTTTTATGCCGATGACCCCGGAGCATCGTTTGGCACCTATGCCATTCTGTGGCAGATCACACAGGCACGCCACTGGAAACTGCCTCATGTTCATCTTGGTTACTGGGTCGCCGAGAACACAAAAATGCATTACAAGACCCGCTTTCAGCCATGCGAGGTATTGCACAACGGACACTGGCAACAGCTAACAGCATCGAATCTGCATCATCCGCGCAGCCCTGCCGAATAAGCCGCACACGCACAGCGGCATCTGCGCCATCCTTGTCATTGCACGCCTGACACTCGGCCCGGCATCCGTTCAAAAACGGCACATGAAGGGGGCCGAACAGTGCCCCAAAACAACCCAAAACTGGTTACGTTCTACGCTTTTCCCAACAACATGCGCCGCATCTGCGATAGATCTACCGTGACATCTCCGGCCTCGTCGCGGTCTTGCGTACCCTGCATGGCATGGCCATAGATGATTTCAAATGTCAGTGGCAATTGGCCGTCCGGCAAGGCCAGCGTTTGTACGGCTTCATACCATTGCTGCAGCCAGCCTCTTGCCCGCGTGATACGACTGCGCCCAGACGAAAGGTTGTGCCCCATTTCACGCAGCTCCTGCAACAGGCGCTGGGGCGTGGCAAAGGTGAGCGTCAGGTATTCGGCATCCATGACGACGTCGGAAAACCCAGCTTGGTGCAGCATGTCGCCCCAATCATGGATATCGGTAAAAGCATGACAAGGCGGCGCCCACCCCCGGGCTTGGTAAAGGCTGCGCAGTTCTGGAAAGCTGCCCGGACCCAGCACGGAGAACATCACAAATCCGTCGTGTGAAAGCAACCGGCGCCATTGTGCGAGCACGTCCCGCGGGTCTATCGCCTTGTCCAGAACCATGTTGGCCCAGAGCATATCGATGCTGCAAGGCGCAGGGCGCGATGAACCGGGCATCTGCCAGGCTCGGGCTTGCGAATAACGATGCAGCAATGCCTCATGGGCCTTCAGCCCCCCCTGCTCCGGCTGCCAATGCAGCCATTGCTCCGGTTGCAGTCTGATGACATCCAGCCGCTGCAGCATGCGTTGCGCCACCTCTTCGTGCAACCAGGGGCTGACATGAGGCTGCTGCCGCTGCCAACGCATGGCCGCAACAGGATCGATATCAAACAACGCTGGAACAGGGGAACTGGGCATGGCAATCCAGAAAAAGTGGGCAGTATAGTAGGCGATGCTGCATTGCCCTGCATGCACCTGCCTGAATCAACCATGCACGAACAGCCCTCACCTTTGTGGAAACTGCCCAGCCAATGCATGATTTGCCACGCTTGGCCCGCGCAGAGCATTTGCCAGACCTGTCGCCAAGCACATATCCAGGTGCACGCGCGCTGCGCCGGGTGCGCCTTGCTGCTGCCACCCGACTCTGTCACTGGAGCGGGCGCCCGTACACCACATTGGTGCGCCTCTTGCCTGCGGCTGCCCCTTGACGGAATCGATGGCTGCCACGCCGCCGTGTCTTACGGATGGCCATGGCAAGCGTGCGTGGACGGATTCAAGTTTGGCGCACAAACCGGCTGGGCCACTGCGCTGGCCGGCGTGATGCTGCGAGATCCGCTGGTGCGACAGGCCATACGTACATGCGATGTGCTGGTTCCCATGCCCCTGCATCCGCTGCGGTTGGCCGAACGCGGCTACAACCAGTCGCTGCTTCTTGCGCAGGCCTTGCGCCGCTGCACAGACAGAGAGGAAAAACTGGATCGTCATCAGGCTGTTGTGCGCCATGACTGGCTGCTGCGCATTAGCAACACCCAGGCGCAAAGCCGGCTTTCACTGGCACAACGCCTGCGTAACATACGTCAAGCATTTGCTGTTGCCGCCAATCAATCATCCCAGCTTCATGGAAAACGCGTTGTGCTGGTTGATGATGTCATGACGAGCGGCGCATCGGCGCAGGCGGCTGCGCAGACACTGCGAACGGCGGGCGTGCATCAGCTTCGCGTGGTGGTTTTTGCCCGCACCGAAAAGCCCTGAATATACGTTTTCCCGGCCCGGTTGCCCGATCATGAACACCACCTCTACAATCCCAGCCATCCACAGGTTTTTTCAAGGATCCCATGCTGACTTCCTCCTCCGATTCCCAGCCTTCCCGCGATCCACTGGCCGGTGAGTTTGTCGCCTTTTCCGTGCAATGCGGCGTTTTGCGCTTTGGCCACTTCATCACCAAAGCTGGCCGGCAATCACCCTATTTCTTCAACGCGGGATTGTTCAACGACGGCGCCATGCTCGGGCGGCTCGCCCAGTTCTATGCGCAACGCATCATCACCAGCGGCATCGCCTGCGACATGCTGTTCGGCCCAGCCTACAAGGGTATTCCGCTGGTGGCCGCCGTAGCCATCGAGCTGGCCCGGATGGGAATCAATTTGCCCTTCGCCTACAACCGCAAGGAAGCCAAGGATCACGGCGAAGGCGGCAGCCTGGTTGGAGCCCCCCTGCAAGGCCGCGTGATGATTGTCGATGACGTCATGTCGGCCGGCACCGCCGTGCGCGAATCCATTGCGCTGATTCGTTCGGCCCATGCCACCCCTGCAGCCGTCGCTGTTGCGCTGGACCGGCAGGAAAAGGCCACCGAAAACGGCCAGGATGTACCCTACAGCGCCGTGCAATACGTACGTGAGCAATTGGGGTTGCAGGTATGCGCCATTGCCACACTGGATGATTTGCTCGGCTATCTGTCAACGTCTGCCGCTCAGGAGCAAGACCTGGCGGCCTGTTATGAACGGGTTTTGTCGTATCGGGCGCAGTATGGCGTCAGCTGATTGCTGAAATCAGGTGATTTTTTGTCAGGCATTCTCTCTGTGGCTATCGTCATGCAGTACGTCTACCGCTCGGCACAAGGCTCTGCAGCGTGGAATAGTTCACTCATTGGCTAAAAATTTGCCACCCTAATGAAAATGGAGGCTCCAATTAAACAATATGGCGCGGTTTTTGCTACTCAATGAGAATATCCTCCCAGAGTTGTTGGCACACACCATGAAAACGCGTTGTTTCCCAATTGCAGTCCTGTTGTTGACCATGCCGCTCTTGCCTGTTGTCTCCCACGCAGCCGAAATCTATTCCTGCGTCGACGCACATGGCAAGCGCCTGACATCCGACCGCCCCATTTCTGCCTGCCTGGACCGTGAGCAGCGTGTGCTCTCCAGAAGTGGAGCCGTCAAACGCATCGTTCCGCCCAGCTACACTCCGTCAGAAACTGCCGCCATCGACGCACACAACAGGCAGGAAGAAGCACAGCGCCTGCAAGCCAAGGCAAAAGCCAAGAGCATGGCCGCCTTGTTGCAGCGCTACCCCAATGCATCGGCCCACATGGCTGCGCGCATACTTGAAGCGGAATCTGTCATTTCCCGAATCCGGGAAGGGTATACCCGTCTGGAAATCGTCAGAAACGAACAGGCCAAATTAGAAGAGGAATTGGCGTTCTACAAAAAAACGCCTGAAAATCTACCGGTAAAACTGCGTCTGCAGGAACAGGCCATCAACGAAAACGAAAAAGCCGCCAACAACTACATCTTCACCCAGCGACAGGAACTTCTAACCCTGCACAAACGTTTCGATGCCGAACTGGCCCTGCTGGAAACCCTGTGGAAACAAAAAAACGAGGGTACGGCTACACCGTCCTCTGGGCAGGGTGAATGATGGTTGTGCGACGCCTGACGCACAAAACAGAAACTGACCATCGATAACGGCGTAGGAATGGCACCGATTCAACGCGCCACAAAAGCGTCATGACCCGTTTTGGCGATCAACAAGGCCACTACGATGATGAACGCCCAGCGGACAAATCCTGCACCATGTCTGAGCGCCAGCCGCGAGCCCATCCAGCTGCCCGCAACGTTGGCCACGGCCATCATCAGGCCCAATTGCCACCAGACATGACCCTTGCTGGCAAACAGAATGATGGCCGCCAAGTTCGTGAACACGTTAACCAGCTTGGCCCCGGCTGAGGCATTGAGAAAATCGTACCCCAGTACGCGCACGAACAAGAACACCAGAAAACTGCCGGTTCCGGGGCCAAAAAAACCATCGTACAGACCAATACCCGTTCCGATTGCACACGCTACCAGGGTTTCCTGCCGCCCGATCCAGCGCGGCTGATGGTGCTGTCCCAGGTCTTTTTTCACGAACGTATAGAGCAGAATGGCCAGCAGTACGAAAGGCAGAGCCTTCCGCAAATAAGTTGGAGCCACCTGCGTGACGGCCCACGCACCGGTAAACGATCCCGCCAGCCCGCAAAACGCCGCCGGCAGCATGGCTGCCCAACGCATCTGCACACGCCGGTTGAACTGCCAGGTGGCAAACCCCGTGCCCCAGACGGAAGCCGACTTGTTGGTGCCCAACAAGGTGGCAGGCACGGCAGCAGGAAACGTACTAAATAGGGCGGGCACAAGGATCAACCCGCCACCGCCCACAATGGCATCCACGAATCCTGCCGACAGCGACGCCATCGTCACAACGAACCACTGCATGAACAACCTTTGTCCGAAGTTGCCGGCGCGCGCCAGATGTGTACCCTGCCGGTGTCATGAACACCAGCAATCCGCCTTGATTACACCACCGCCCCAGCGTTTGGGTCGTCCTTGCTGGAGCCCAGGCGGCGGCCGGGGCCGCCCCCCTTCTTGATCAGGTCTTCCCGCCTGATACCCAGCCACATCGCCATGGACGTGGCAACAAACACCGAAGAGTAAATTCCGAACAGGATACCAATGGTCAACGCCACAGCAAAATAGTGCAGGGTTTCACCACCAAACAGCTGCATGGAAAGGACCATCATCAGGGTACTGCCATGGGTGATGATCGTGCGGCTGGTGGTACTGGTGATGGCGTGGTTGATGACATCAACGGTACCCATCTTGCGGAAATGACGGAAGTTCTCGCGAACACGATCAAACACCACCACCGATTCATTGACCGAATACCCCAGTACGGCCAGCACGGCAGCGAGCACCGACAGCGACACCTCCCACTGGAAAAAGGCAAAAAATCCCAGAATGATGATGATGTCGTGCAAATTGGCCACGATGGCTGAAACTGCGTATTTCCATTCAAAACGCAACGCCAGATAAATGATGATGCCAATAACCACAAAGGCCAGCGCCTTGATTCCATTGCCCAGCAATTCCTTGCCCACCTGCGGACCGATAAACTCGACGCGGCGCAGCGACACCGAGCCGTCCTGGGCCTTGAGGGCATCCATCACCTGGGAACTTTGCTGCACCGATGTGACCCCTTGCTGCAGCGGCAGGCGGATCAGCACTTCCTGAGACGAGCCGTAGTTCTGCACCACCACGTCCTTGTATCCCATTTGTTCAATGGCACCGCGCACCGTATCGAGTGGCGCCGACTGGGCATAGGTTACCTCCATGAGTGTGCCGCCGGTGAACTCAACCGACAGGTGCAGACCACGTGTGACCAGAAAGAGAACAGCCAGCGCAAATGTCACGGCTGAAATGATATTGAGCATGCGCGCATAGCGCATGAATGGAATGACCTTGCGGATACGGAAAAATTCCATGGCTTCAGTCCTTGTTGCCGTGATCGGCCAATTGCCCGTCGTTTCCAGGACGCCAGACCGTACCGATGGAAAGGCGCTTGATTTTGCGTCGCCCATACCAAAGGTTGACCAGCCCCCGTGAGAAGAACACGGCAGAGAACATGGAGGTCAGGATGCCGAGGCAATGCACCACGGCAAAACCGCGAATCGCCCCGGTGCCAAAGGCCAGCAGGGCAATACCGGCAATCAGGGAGGTGACGTTGGAATCCAGAATCGTGGCCCAGGCATGTCCATATCCCGCTTGAATGGCCGCCTGCGGCGAAGCGCCAGCACGCAATTCCTCGCGGATGCGCTCATTGATGAGCACGTTGGAGTCGATCGCCATGCCCAGCGCCAGCGCCATGGCTGCCATGCCGGGCAATGTCAGGGTGGCCTGCAACATCGACAGCACGGCTACCAGCAACAGCAGATTCACGC
>JAGPIR010000165.1 GCA_018054915.1 Allobrachymonas sp. | reverse complement strand
GTGCAGAGCGGATGTTGCCCAGATGAATGAAGCCGGTGGGCGAGGGGGCGAAGCGGGTGCGGACTTTGGTCATGGTGCCTGGAAACCGGGTAAGGAAGCGACATGTGGGTGGCGCATGGTATCAAAGGAAAAAACGGGACATGCCGGCAAAGACCGGAACATGGCGGCTGCGGGCGGCTTTGTCTTATTTATGCAAGTGTTTCCAAGCCGCGCGCCAGATCGGCCTGGATGTCATCCATGTGTTCGAGACCGACGGCTACACGGATCAGGCCCTGACCAATGCCTGCGGCCTGACGCTGGTCTTCGGTGAGCCGTCCGTGCGAGGTGCTGGCTGGATGGGTGATGGTGGTTTTGACGTCACCCAGGTTGGACGTGATGCTGCACAGTTGCGTGTGGTCGATGAGCGCAAAGGCGCGTGCGCGGCCTTGTTGCGCATCGGCGCTGCGCACGGCAAAAGATACGACCGAGCCGCCCATGCCGCCCATCTGGCGCATGGCCAGGGCATGCTGCGGGTGTGAGGGCAGGCCGGGGTAGAACACGCGTTCTACCAGTGGCTGTTGCTCCAGCCATTGCGCCAGTTGCAACGCGCTGGCGCTTTGGGCCTTGACCCGCAGGGCAAGTGTTTCCAGTCCCTTGAGCAGCACCCAGGCATTGAACGGCGACAGCACCATGCCTGCGGTGCGCACCACGGGGTTGAAGCTTTCGTCTACCAGCTTGCGGCTGGCGCATAATGCGCCCCCCATCACGCGGCCCTGGCCGTCGAGGAACTTGGTGCCGGAATGCACCACGATGTCGGCGCCCAGCGCCAACGGACGCTGCAGCACCGGCGTGGCGAAGCAGTTGTCCACCGCCAGCAGGGCGCCGGTGGCGTGCGCCAACTCGGCCAGTGCGGCGATGTCGCACAGGTCGGTAAGTGGATTGGTGGGCGTTTCGGCAAACAACAGTTTGGTATTGGGGCGGATGGCGGCACGCCAGGCGGCCAGATCGGTTTGTGGCACGAACGTGGCTTCGATGCCAAAACGAGCCATGTCCATACCCAGCAGGCGGATGGTGGAACCGAACATCGAGCGTGAACACACGATGTGGTCACCTGCCTTGAGCAGCCCCATGCATAGCAACAGGATGGCGGACATGCCGCTGGTCGTGGCCACGGCGGCTTCGGCGCCTTCGAGCGCGGCGAGGCGTTGCTCGAAGCTGCTGACCGTTGGATTGCCGGTGCGGGTGTAGGTATAGCCATCGGCCGGGTTGGCAAAGTTGTGGGCGCAGGTCTCGGCATCAGGCTGCACGAAGCTGCTGGTCAGATACAGCGCTTCGCTGTGCTCGCCATACTGGCTGCGCGGTTGTGCGGTGCGCACGGCATGGGTGTCTGGGCGCCAATCGGGATGGAAGCAGGAATTGGTGTTAGGCATGGGTGTTGAGGCGGCCGGATGCCGTGTCAGAAATCGACGGACGCACCGTGCCAGCTTGCTGCGTCAGGACGGGAAAATGAGAATGCAAGCAATTTTACGAGGTTGGACCGGTCCTTGCACATGCTCAAAAACGGTATGTAGGAGTGGATGACGGATACGACACCGGATCGAATCAAAAACCTGAAAAGGGGAAAACCAGACATTTTGTCTGGTGACTCTCGTCAGGGCCACCAAGATCGCGTCAGCAATAAGCTGACGGTGCTTGTTTGACGGATGAATGGTTACTGTTGCGCAGATGAAAGGGGTTGCGGTCCGGAATAACAGGCCGGCGTCATGCGGAGGTATCTGCGTTGGGCAGGGTCAGGCGGGACGTGTCGCTTTCTGTGTCGGCGGCTTTCGGACGTTCCTGTTGCATGCGCACGATGTCGCTAGCATTTATGTCACCGGTGACATAAATGCCGTCGAAACACGAGGCGTCCATGTTCTGGATGGCGGGGTTGAGTTCGTGGATGGCGGTCTTGAGCGACTCCAGGTCCTGGTAAATCAAGGCGTCACATCCGATGATCTGGCGGATTTCCTCGACGCTGCGGCTGTGCGCCACCAGTTCGGTTTGGGTGGGCATGTCGATTCCGTACACATTGGGGTAACGCACCGGTGGCGCGGCGCTGGCCAGATACACCTTGCTGGCGCCGGCGTCGCGCGCCATCTGCACGATTTCCTTGCTGGTGGTGCCGCGCACGATCGAATCATCCACCAGCAGCACCTTTTTGCCTTTGAATTCGCTCGGCACCACATTGAGTTTTTGCCGCACCGATTTTTTGCGCACCGATTGGCCGGGCATGATGAAGGTGCGTCCGACGTAGCGGTTTTTGGCGAAGCCCTCGCGGTAAGGCAGGCCCAGCTTTTGCGCCAGCTGCATGGCGCTGGGGCGGCTGGATTCCGGGATGGGGATGATGGCGTCGATTTCGCCCGGAGGCACCATTGAGACCACGCGTTTGGCCAGAGCCTCGCCCATCTTGAGGCGGGCGCGGTAGACCGATACGCCGTCGAGCTCGGAGTCGGGGCGCGCCAGATAGACGTATTCGAACAGGCAGGGGTTGAGCGCCGGCCGTTCGGCGCATTGCTGGGTGGTGATCTTTCCCTGCAGGTCGACAAACACCGCCTCGCCGGGGGCGACGTCGCGATCAAACGGAACGCCCAATCCTTCCAGCGCCACCGATTCGCTGGCGAACATGGCCATGCCGTCGGCACTGTGACCCATGCACAGTGGACGGATTCCAAAGGGATCGCGGAATGCCAGCAGCCCGTGCCCGGCAATCATGGCGATGACGGCGTAGGAGCCGCGCAGGCGCCGATGAACGGCGCGTACAGCGGTGAAAATGTCTGCAATTGATGCCTTTTGTCCATTGCTGGCCCGGCCCAACTCGTGCGCCAGCACATTGAGCAACACTTCAGAGTCACTCTCGGTGTTGATGTGACGGTGATCGGTTTCGGCCAGATCTTTGCGCAAGGCCTGTGCATTGGTCAGATTGCCGTTGTGCACCATGACGATGCCGAACGGGGCGTTGACATAAAACGGCTGGGCTTCTTCTTCGCTGTATGCGTTGCCGGCTGTGGGGTAGCGCACCTGACCCAGGCCGCAATTGCCGGGCAGGGCGCGCATGTTGCGTGTGCGAAAAACGTCGCGCACCATGCCCTTGGCCTTGTACATGAAAAACTTGCGATCCATCTGTGTGGCGATGCCGGCGGCATCTTGGCCGCGATGTTGCAGCAGCAGCAGGGCATCGTAGAGCAATTGGTTCACATGGCCTTTCTGTACCATGGCGACGATTCCACACATGCTTGTCAGTCCTTCAAAAAACGATTGAAATCAATACTCAGATATATGTAATGAACTGCCGTGCAGAGCGGGCGGCAGCCATTGTTTCAGCGAAGCAGGCAGCAGG
Organism: Allobrachymonas sp.; assembly: GCA_018054915.1. GTDB lineage: Bacteria > Pseudomonadota > Gammaproteobacteria > Burkholderiales > Burkholderiaceae_C > Brachymonas. The sequence continues at coordinate 457 of JAGPIR010000165.1, read as the reverse complement.
GGCGCCATCATGCGCAGCGAGCCATCCAGCAAGGGGGCCATCCGGGATTGCTTCCACCATGCATGGTTGTGCAGTGGGGTCAGCCAGATGACAACCGTCAGCGCCCACAATAGCAGAATTGCCCGAAGCAGGCCGAAAGCCATTCCCAGTATGCGGTCAAACGGACGCAGCCCGGTTTTTTTCATACCGCTGCGCGCGGCAGATGCGCACAAACCCAATAGCAGCAGAGCGAGCAGAAAGATCGCAACAAGGGCCAGTATGTGTCGTGCCCGCGCATTGCCGGCAAGCCATTGTTGCGGCCAGAATGGTTCGATCATGGCGCTGCCCCATTGCGCTGCAAAAAAAGCGCCAGCCCATGCAGCCAGTGACAGCACTTCAAATGCAAAGCCGCGCCACATCCCGACCAAGCAGGAAAGCAGGGCGACACCAAGACACAGGATATCGAACAGCCCCAAGT
>JAGPIR010000164.1 GCA_018054915.1 Allobrachymonas sp. | reverse complement strand
GCACCCTTTGCGGGCGATGCCAGTCGCATCTTTGATTTTTGCGCGGCCATTGTCGATGCCACGGCCGATGTGGCGCTGGCCTACAAGCCGCAGATCGCCTACTTTGCAGCCAACCGTGCCGAAGCCCAGCTGGAGCGGCTGGTGCAGCACATTCGCCGTGCCGCACCGCACGTTCCGGTCATTCTTGATAGCAAGCGCGGCGACATCGGCAGCACGGCCGAGCAATACGCCATCGAGGCGTTCGAGCGCTACGGTTGCGATGCGGTCACGCTTTCACCCTTCATGGGCAGGGATTCGTTCGAGCCGTATCTCAAGCGCCATGGCAAGGGCGCTTTTTTGCTGTGCCGCACGTCCAATCCCGGCGGCAACGACCTGCAGTTCCAGCGCCTGCGCGATGTGGAGGGGCAACCGCTGCTATACGAGCACATTGCGCAGCAGGCCAGCGGCCCGTGGAACCTCAACGGCCAGCTAGGGCTGGTGGTCGGTGCCACCTATCCGCAGGAGCTGGCACGTGTGCGCGAACTGGCGCCAACGTTGCCGCTGCTGATTCCTGGCGTGGGCGCGCAGGGCGGCGATGCGGCAGCTACCGTGCAGGCCGGCTGGCGCGGCGGCATGGATGCCACCACTGGCGCGGTGTGCAGCAGTGCGTTTTCCATTGTCAATTCGTCACGGGCGATTCTGTACGCCTCATCGGGTGCGGATTTTGCGGCTGCTGCCCGACAGGCGGCCCTGGCCACGCGCGATACGTTGCGCGCGGCGCAACAGGCCGTGCTGCAAACCCTGGCCTAGAAGTTGTCTCAAGCGACAGCGGCCAGGGCATTGGCCAGTGCAGCCTGGCGGGCAGAGTTCTTGCGGATTGCGCGTGAGAGGCGCCAGCCACTGCACATAGTGGCCTGCATCGTGCTTGCTGACGGCCATCGCATCAGAAGGAAGAACCGGGTGCTGCAACCTTTGCGCAAGGGAGAACGGATGCAACGGGGAAACCGGATAGATTCGCTTGCTGCCGGAATCGGGTGAGCGGGGCCTAGTCTTCGATGCCGCGCTGCGCCGGAATGCCCGCGTCGAAGGCATGCTTGACCGGACGCATTTCGGTCACTGTGTCGGCTATGTCGATGATTTCCTGCGGACAGCGGCGGCCCGTCAAGCATACGTGCACGTCTTTCGGCCGGTTGCGCAGAGTGTCGAGGACGTCTTGCAGATCAAGCCAGCCAAATGCCAGCGGGTAGGTGATTTCGTCACACACCACCAGAAAATATTTGCCACCCAGAATCGCTGCCTTGGCCTTTTCCCAGCCTTCGCGCGCCAGTTGTGCCGAGCGTTCCAAATCCTGGCTCTTCCAGCTGAAGCCGTCGCCCAGACCTTCTACCGGAACGCCGATCTGTTCAAACATGCGATGTTCGCCAAATCGCGCCGTGGGCACCTTCATGAACTGAAAAATCTTGACGGTCTTGCCGCGCCCGGCGGCACGCAAAGCCAGGCCAAACGCTGCGGTGCTCTTGCCCTTGCCGTCTCCGGTGTTGACAATCAGAATGCCCCGGCGCTCGCCTTCGGGTGATTCATAGGGCTTTTCAGTCGGAGGTTGTTCGATTTCCATGGTACGAGCTCATCGGTTTGTTTGAATGGTGCGGGCGGTCATGTCAAGGTCAATTGCCTTGCGCGCGTTGAACGTCCGGGAAATTAACCGGCCGTCAGGGTGTCTGGCAGGCGGATGAGTCACCAGGGCGCGCCAACCGGCCATTGCAGCCATATCGGTGTATCCTTGCCCCGTATCATCGGCGGGGTGCGTAGTGGCTTGCATGCAAGCCATGCGTATTCTGGTTTTTGTCCAATTCCGGCTGCCAGAACAGTTGCTGGGGGATTGTAAAAGAAGGCGTTTTGCCTGTTTGCCAAAAGGGGAAATGCGCCGGATCTTGATGGGAACGTGTGTACCGTCTGGTTTTTTGTGGAGAGGTTTGTGTTGTTGATCAAGCGGTTTTTCATGCCATGCTTGCCTGCTTCTTCTGGCAGCGTCTGCCAACGCGCTTTCCTGCGCCATGGCGGCCTGATGCTCTGGGCATTGATGCTGGCGTGGGTGCTGGCCGGTTGCGCTGGCCGCCCCCCTCTGCCTTCCACCGGACCGGTTGCAGGAACCCCGATCGTGCGTGAAAAAAGCCGTTGGGTGCCGGTGCCATGGGCATCGGTGCCGGGGGTGACGTCTGACGCTGTGGGCGAAGCCTGGCCGGCCTGGCTGCAAAGCTGCCAGAAGCCGGGGCCGGTGTTCGCAGCGGTTTGTCCGGAGGTGCACCGCTTGGCCAACGCCAGCGATGCAGACAAGCGCCAGTGGCTGTTGCAGCGATTCCAGCCGTACCGCATCGAAAGCCATGCCGGCCAGACCGAAGGCCTGTTGACCAGCTATTACGAGCCGGTGTTGCGGGCGCGCCGGCAGCCGGGGGGGGGCTATACCGTTCCGTTGTACGGGCCGCCTGCTGGTGGCGCGCCGCGCAGTCCGTGGTACACCCGCCAGCAAATCGATACCGATCCTGCGGCGCGTGCGGCGTTGCAGGGACGTGCGCTTCTGTACCTGGCCGATCCTATCGATGCCATGATCCTGCATGTACAGGGCAGCGGGCGGGTGGAGGTGCAGGAACCGGACGGACGCACGCGCACGGTGCGCCTGGGGTTTGCCGGCACCAACAACCATGCGTTCCGAAGTCCGTCGGCGTGGGTGGTGGCACAAGGCGGGCGCGGCGGCAGCTGGGACGCCATCCGGCAATGGGTCGAGCAGAATCCGGCCCGCGTCAGCGACATGCTCTGGAGCAATCCGCGTTACGTATTCTTCCGTGAAGAACCCATCAGCGCAGCCGATGCGGCCACCGGCCCGCGTGGCGCCCAAGGGGTACCGTTGACGCCCGGGCGGTCCATCGCCGTGGATCGTGGCAGCGTTCCGTATGGGGTTCCGCTGTGGCTATCCAGTCAGGGGGCAGCTGCAACGCTCAACCGGCTGGTGCTGGCGCAGGATACCGGCAATGCCATTGTGGGAGCCGTGCGGGCCGATTATTTTGCAGGCTGGTCGCAAGAGGCGGCCACCCTGGCGCATCGTCTGAAACAGCCCCTGTGGCTGTGGGCGCTCTGGCCGCAATGAACCATGCCGCATGGCGGCGCAATCTATTGGATACAGGAAAGATTTTTGGCCGTTGTGGCTGGGGAGCACCAAAGAAGATACGCGGCTCATTTTTTCATGATGTCCCGCATGGCGGGCTTCTTGTGGTGGCGCACGGCCCTGCCATGCGGGCGTTGACCGCCATGATTGGCGCGCTTCGTGTAAGATGACCAACCGTTTGACTTACCCCGGATGGATGCGGTTATCAGGATGTTTGCAGCCTCTGGATCTACGCCATGAATCGCTGTCTGTTTCCGTTCGTTGTTGCATCAAAAAAGCCCATTGCCGCCGTGGCTGTGGTGTTGGGCCTGGCTTGCGCCGCCCATGCGCAAAGCGCTGAATCCTTTGATGGACCGGCTGTACCAGGGCCGGTGTCCTTGCCGCGGCAATTTCCCGATCGGGCAGAAAAGGGGCTGATGCGTTTTGTCGATCCGCCGGTAGTCATGCTCGGCGACGAACGCCTGTACATTTCGCCCGGAGCGCGAATCAGGGATCCGCGCAACATGATGGTGCACATGTCCCAACTCAAAGGGCGTGCGGCTCAGGTGATGTACCTGCGGGATGCGATGCAACAGATTGGGGACATCTGGCTCTTGTCAGATTACGAAGCAAGTCAGCCCTCACCCAGACAAAAGCGCGAGCAGTTGCTGCGCATGGATGGGTATGATCCGGCCAGCGAAAA
>JAGPIR010000163.1 GCA_018054915.1 Allobrachymonas sp. | reverse complement strand
ACGGCGTGCGCCGCCTTGCAAAAGGCCGGTTTGCGGCCAGCCGTGATGATCGATTGCAGCCACGCCAACAGCAGCAAGACCGCAGAGCGTCAACATGAGGTGGCGCAGGCGATCGCGCAGCAACTTGCAGGGGGTTCCCACGCCATTTTTGGCGTGATGGTCGAAAGCCACATCCGGGACGGAGCGCAAAAATTCACCCCCGGCAAGGACGATCCCAAAAAACTGGAATACGGCAAGAGCATCACCGACGCCTGTCTAGGTTGGGATGAAACCGTGCAGATGTTGCAAACCCTGTCTGATGCCGTGAACACACGCCGCAAAAAGAAATAACGACGCGTTTTGCACCCCTGTGAGCGCGAACCACGGGCACGGTCAGGCGACCGCCAGGCGTTTGGCCAGAAAATCAATCATCGCACGCACCTTGGCCGGCGGATGCCGGGCGGCCGGCCAGATGGCATGGATGCCGCCCAGGTCACGCGGCGGCTGGTCCAGTGTGAGAGTCTGCAGCGCGCCGCTGGCAACTGCTTCACCCACAATGAAACTCGGCTGGTAGATCAGCCCCTGGCCGCCCAGCGCGGCGGTCAGCAGCGCATCCCCGTTGCTGGCGCGCAGGTTGCCCTGCACCTTCTGCCGGACCGTGCCATCCTTGCCGAACGCCCACTGCGTGGGCCCGCTGGTGGCTGAGAGCGTATAGCCCAGGCAGTTGTGCTGCGCCAGATCCGTCACGCGGCGCGGCATGCCACGCTCGTTGAGGTAGGCCGGTGCCGCACACAGCACCAAGGCGCAATTGCCCAGACGCCGAGCCTGCAAAGAATCGTCGTGCAAGGTGCCAATGCGCACGGCCATGTCCCAACGTTCGTCCACCAGATTCACCATCGCATCGGTCAAGCCCAGCTCTACGATTACGGCCGGGTTCTGGACGCTGAAATCGGGCATGAGCGGCGCAAGATGGCGCACACCGTAGGCCAGCGGCGCGTTGAGCCGCAACAGGCCGGTGGCCAAGGTGCGTTGGGAGGCGGCGGCAGCGTCGGCTTCGTCGATTTCGGGCAGGATGCGCAGCACCGCCTCCAGATAATTGGCGCCAGCGTCAGTAAGCGCCAGCTTGCGGGTGCTGCGGTGCAGGAGTTTCACGCCCAGACGCACCTCCAGGGCATTCACATGTTTGGCGGCCATGGCAGGTGAAATATCCAGCTGGCGCGCGGCAGCCGACAGGCTGCCCAGTTGGGCGGCGCGGGCAAATACCCGCATGCTGGTGATGCGATCCATCTTATTTTCAACACCCAGTTGAAACTGAATAGTAATTTTGCCACTTTGAAAGATCCACGCAAAAGATCAAGATAGGCAGCATGGTTATTCGACAGAAAAGGAGTTCCCTGTGACTGCATCACACCCCTCTGCGCCCGGCTCGCCCCATCGCATGCCCACCTTTTTCGTGCCGCATGGTGCGGGGCCGTGTTTTTTCATGGAGTGGCACCCGGCTGACACCTGGGACAGAATGGCGGATTTTCTGCGCAGCATCCCCGGCAGCTTGCCGGAAAAACCCCAGGCGATTGTGTTGGTCACGGCGCACTGGCAAGAGCAACAACCCAGCATGAGCAGTGCCGCCCAGCCGGGCATGATCTACGATTACCGGGGCTTTCCCGCGCACACCTACGAATTGAAATATCCGGCGCCCGGCGCGCCGGAACTGGCCGGACAAGTGAGCGTCCTGCTGAAACAAGCCGGTTTTGCACCCGTACAAAACCCGGAGCGGGGCTACGATCACGGAACCTTCATTCCGTTGAAAGTGGCGTTTCCCGATGCCGACATTCCGGTATTGCAGCTCTCGCTGCTGGAAAGCCTGAACGCGGCTGACCACATCCGCCTCGGGCAGACGCTGGAACCCCTGCGTGACGAAGGGGTGCTCATCATCGGCAGCGGCATGAGCTACCACAACATGCGCGGCTATGGCTCACGGCGTTCAACGCCGATTGCAGCGGCCTTCGATGCCTGGTTGACTGAAACCGTAGCGTTGCCGCAGGCCGAGCGCAACGCGCGGCTGGCCGACTGGGCACAGGCCAGCGGACCTGCAGGACGGGAATCGCACCCCAACTACCGCGAGGAGCACCTGTTGCCGCTGCACGTAGCGGCGGGCGCAGCCGGGGCGGGAGCCGGGCGCAAGGTGTTTACCGACGAAGTGCTTTCAGTGGCGATTTCGGCATTCCGGTTCGACTGACAGACAGACGTGTTTGGTGATCCCCCCGCAACGCCACAGTTGCGGGGACTTTCCGCATTCTTTTCCCACCTTGCGGGGAAAGGTATTTTTAATTCAGAGGGTCGTCGGCCTGGACCGTCATCACCCGCACAAAGCCTTCGTCCGTGCTGGGCAATTGGTACAGCGCAAAAGCGTGGCGCACGGTGGATTCGGGCAGGCGCGTTTCTGCGGGCAATTCACGGTTGCGTTGCAGGGCCAATTCTGAGCTTATTTCAATCCACACCGCCGTGGCGGGCACACTGTGTTTGTGCGCGAGTTGCAGAACTTTCTGGCGGTGTGCCCTGGCGGGCACGGCGGCATCGAAAAACACTGTTTTTTCACCCAAGCGATTGAAATGATGCTGCACCCAGGTGGTCTTGCCGGCGCAACTCAAGCCGCACACCACGTACAACTCGCCGCCAGGCCCGGCGGTGCGCAGCGCCTCCTCCAGTTCGGCATACGCCTGCGCCCAGGCGCGGTTGGTTTCATCCACGGGATCCAGGTCGTATTGCACGGGGTCCAGGTAGCGGTTGGGGTCGATATGAACAGGCATGGCTGAAAAAGAAAAAAACAAGCGACGGTGCCAGCGGGCACCGGGTATACGGCCTGGAATTATCCGTGGTCTGCGCGAGCGGATCAAGAACAACCGGTAATTGTCCCGTGCTGTCAGACCGCGGCTTCCACTTCGGATCATGTAGCGGTTTGCGGAGCAGGATACAGCCAGCACACGCCGGTGATCCCCGGTCCGCACATCCAAAAAAAGAGCACTGGTGCGACACGCCTGCGCAGATTCCACCGGCTGAAAGGGCTCAGCAAGATCGGCTATGCTCCTGCAAACGGCCCCAGCGCCCATTGGTATTGATGCCGGCAAGGCTGGGCTTTTCCTATCCCTTTGCAGGAGCCTCTCCATGAAAAACCGCTTGTTTCTGCTGTTTGCCACTGTTGCTGCAGCGCTGGCCCTGTCGGGCTGCGGCTACAACCGCTTCCAGTCATTGGACGAACAGACCAAGTCTGCCTGGAGCGAAGTGCTCAACCAGTACCAGCGGCGTGCCGATCTGGTGCCCAATATTGTTGCCAGCGTCAAAGGACAGGCCAATTTTGAGCAGGAAACGCTCACCAAGGTGATCGAGGCGCGCGCGCGCGCCACCTCGATCCAGGCCTCCCCCGAACTGGCCAGCAATCCGGAGGCGCTGAAAAAATTCCAGTCGGCCCAAGGAGAACTTTCCGGTGCTCTTTCACGTCTGATGGTAGTGGCTGAACGCTACCCCGAACTGCAGGCCAACCAAGCCTTCCGCGATCTGCGCGTCACACTGGAGGGCACCGAAAACCGCATTGCGGTGGCCCGCAACAACTACATCAAGACGGTGCAAGAGTACAACGTGCTGGTGCGCCAGTTCCCGACCAACCTCACCGCCATGGTCATGAGCTACAAAGCCAAACCGAATTTCACGGTCGAGAATGAAGCCGCCATTTCCCGGCCGCCAACGGTTGACTTTGGCACCGAGAAAAAGTGACCTTTCTGTCTTAAACGTGACGCATGCTGGCTGATACAACTCCTCCAGACACCCGGGGGCGGCTGTTTGCCCTCTGGCTGCGCCGGCTGTGCGGTGCCGTGG
>JAGPIR010000162.1 GCA_018054915.1 Allobrachymonas sp. | reverse complement strand
CCTGGCGCCAGTGCGGGTTTGCCGGGGCCGCGCCGTGATGGTGCGGTGAGAAAAGCTTGCACACGGTCTGCTATTTCTGCCCAGTGGCCGACGGGATGGCGAATGGTATGCAAAAACCCGCGCCAGACGGAGCTTTGCAGCGGGTTTTGCACAGATCCGTTGGGGATTTATGCACAATTTTGCAGGCGCTGGCAATCAGTGGATGAAAGCCTTGGTGGTCGGGGGTGATGTTGATCAATGCACTGTAACCCATTGATCTAAAAGAAAATAAATAATTTGATCAAATGAGGAAAGGCAGGCAAGTCTTTGATTGGCTGTTTGTGCAACGGCTGAGATCAATCGATTGTGCACACAATTATCCACAGCCTGATTCTTGCGTATCAAACAGTGAAAGAGGCGGGGCGGAGCCAGGGTGAACGGGCTTGGCAATCAGGGCCAGGTGATGGCGGCGCCGGGATGCAGGCCCGTGGCGGCGGTTCAAGGGGTATGGTGCGGGAGCGGCTGGAAGAACGGGCCATCCGGACCCGCTTGGAATCGGCCACGCACGCTGGAACGCGCACGCAGACCCGCGAAGAACGGTTGTAAGTAATTGATTTTATTGAAATTGACCAGAGTTGCTGTTTTTATGGGCAGGGCAGATAAGGCCTTGATCCTGCGGGACTTTGTGGGGAAACGAAGCCGCTGGCACCAAGTTATCCACAACTTCTGTGGAAAGTAAGAAACTTTAATTGTTGGCAGAAAAACAGGCAGCGGTTAGCCGGGCAGGAGCCAGTTTCTTTGGGCGGCAAATACGGCATTGGGGTATTGCGGCTGGCCGCGCGAGCCGTTGTAGCGGCCCAGCGTCAGGTACAGGTTGCCTTTTTCGCGTTCCAGATAGTGCCGCAGGATGACGCAGCCAAAGCGCAGATTGGTCTGCATGTGGAACAGTTTGCCGGCGTCGCCATCGCCAATGACGCGCGCCCAGAAGGGCATAACCTGCATCAGGCCGCGTGCGCCCGCGTGCGAAATGGCGTATTTGCGGAAATTGCTTTCCACCTGGATCAGCCCCAGCACCAGCGAGAGTTCCAGGCCGGCGCGGGTGGTTTCGTACCAGACGGTTTGCAGGAATTCCTGGCGCGCGAGTTCGTTGACCATGCGGTTGCCGATGCGGGCGCTCATGGTGGTGAGCCAGTAGGCATAGTCCAGATGGCTTTTGCGGTCGCGAAACGCGGGCACGGGCGGCGCGTGGTTGGCAATGGCGGCGCTCAGCGCCGTGCGCACCGAATCGACCAGGTCTTCTTCCTTTTGCGCACCCGCATGGGCGGGCCTGCCATGCAGGGCGCCAGCCAGCCCGAGCACAGCGCCCGCAGAAAGGGTCAGGCCATTGCGCAGCCACTGGCGGCGATTGGCGGCCACGGGGAGGGAGAGGGGGGTGGAGACACTTTCGTGGGGCGGCATGGAAGGGCGTGGCAGAGGCTACAGGAATCGGGCGTCGATGAACAGGTAGGCGCCCAGCGCCACCAGGAAAAGGCCAAACAGCGTTTTGAGGGTTTTGGGGTCGAGCTGCAGGGCGAATTTGGCGCCGAACCAGCTGCCCGCCAGCATGGCCGCCGCGATCAGCAGGGCGGCACGAAAATCGACGTGGTCTTCGCGGTAATACTGCATGACCGCCGCAATGCCCACGGGCGGCAGCAGAATGGCCAGGCTGGTGCCCGTAGCGGTTTTTTGCGAAAACCCCATGCCGTAAATAAGCGCGGGCACGATCAGGATGCCGCCGCCAATACCGAACAGGCCCGACAAAACGCCCGCCATCAGGCCGATCAACACGAAGAAAAGCGGGTTCATGGCATTCTTTCGGTATGGGTTTTCAGGAGCGGCCGCTCCGGGCCATATACGGAGGTTAGCCGGTCATTCGTGCAATTGCTGGCGCAAAAAGGCGGCGATGCCGGCCAGAGGGATTTTTTCGGCGGCTTCGGCGCGGCGGTGCTGGTATTCGCATTCGCCGGCCTGGATGCCGCGGTCCGACAGCACCACGCGGTGCGGCACGCCAATGAGTTCCCAGTCGGCAAACATCACGCCGGGGCGTTCGCCGCGGTCGTCGAGTATCACGTCCACGCCCGCATCCCGCAACGTTTCATAGAGCGTGTGGGCTTCGGTCTTGACGGCTTCGCTGCGATCCATGCCAATGGGGCAGATGACGACCGTGAACGGGGCAAGGGTGTCGGGCCAGATCATGCCGCGGGCATCGTGGTTCTGTTCGATGGCCGCCGCGGGCAGCCGCGTGATGCCGATGCCGTAGCAGCCCATTTCGAAATGCTGGGTCTTGCCGTTGACGTCGAGGAAGGTGGCATTCATCGCCTTGCTGTACTTGGTGCCGAGGTAGAACACGTGGCCCACTTCAATGCCGCGTTCGATCGCCAGCTGGCCCTTGCCGCACGGTGACAGGTCGCCTTCGACCACATTGCGCAGGTCGGCCACCAGCGTCGGCTCGGGCAGGTCGCGGCCCCAGTTCACGCCGGTGATGTGGTGGCCGGGCTGGTTGGCGCCGCAGATCCAGTCGGCCATGGCGGCCACTTCGCGGTCGGCAACGACGGTGACGGGCTTGACGGTTTGGATGGGGCCCAGATAGCCGGGCGGGGTGCCGAAATGGTCGATGATTTCGGCCTCGGTGGCGAAGCGGTAACCCTTGTCCAGTCCGGGCAACTTGCTGGCCTTGACTTCGTTCATGTCGTGGTCGCCGCGCAGCAGCAGCAGCCAGATCTGGCTGCGGACGATCTCCCCTTTGTCATTGGTTTCGTCGGTGGCCAGCACCAGCGATTTGACGGTGGTTTGCAATGGCACGCCCAGAAATGCGGCCACGTCGGCACAGGTGCTTTTTCCGGGGGTGGGCGTCACCTGCATGGGCTGGCCGGGTGCGGGGCGCGGGTGCGCGGGCGCCAGCGCTTCGGCCTTTTCCATGTTGGCGGCGTAGTCGCTTTGCGGGCAGTAGACGATGGCGTCTTCGCCGGTGGCGGCAATCACCTGGAATTCTTCACTCAAATCGCCGCCAATGGCGCCGCTGTCGGCCGCCACGGCACGGTAGCGCAAGCCAAAGCGGTCGAAAATGCGGCGGTAAGCCTGCGCCATGCCGGCGTAGCTGGCCTTGGCGCTTTCGGCATCCTTGTCGAAGCTGTAGGCATCTTTCATGATGAACTCGCGGCCGCGCATCAGGCCAAAGCGCGGGCGGCGCTCGTCGCGGAACTTGGTCTGGATCTGGTACAGGTTCTTGGGCAGCTGCTTGTAGCTGCGCAGGTCCTGCCGGGCGATGTCGGTGACCACTTCCTCGCTGGTGGGCTGGATCACGAAATCGTTGTCGTGCCGGTCTTTGATGCGCAACAGTTCGGGGCCCATTTTTTCGAAGCGGCCCGTTTCCTGCCAGAGTTCGGCGGGCTGCACCACGGGCATGGCGCATTCGATGGCGCCCGCGCGGTTCATCTCCTCGCGCACGATCTGTTCAACCTTGCGGATGACGCGCAGGCCCAGCGGCATGAAGGTGTAGATGCCGGCGCCCAGGCGCTTGATGAAGCCCGCGCGCATCATGAGCTGGTGGCTGACGATTTCGGCATCGGCGGGGGCGTCGCGCAGGGTGGTGAAATGGAATCGGGAAGCTTTCATGAGGCAGGGGCGATGGCGCAGAAAACGGGGCGGTTGGGTGACTCGGCAATCGTATATCGGGCGGGCGGGAAAACAAGAAACCGCCAGAAACAAGACAATCCCTTATTGTCCTTGATATCTTCATGCAACTGTGCATAATGACAAGCAATGAAAGAATCTGGAGTTGATCATGCTCGACCGCGAGGGGTTCCGCCCCAATGTCGGCATCATCCTGCTCAACCGGAAAAATCAGGTGTTCTG
>JAGPIR010000161.1 GCA_018054915.1 Allobrachymonas sp. | reverse complement strand
GGTAGGCGAAGAACGCGAAGGACTGTTTGCCATCACCATCCCCGAGGAGCGGGGCAGTTTCCGCCGTCTGTGCGCATTGATGGACAACCTGGGCGGCGGCCCCCGCAGCGTGACCGAATTCAACTACCGCATGAACGATGCCGCGCGCGCGCATGTGTTTGTCGGACTGACCACCCATGGCAAGGGCGAAAGTGAAAAACTTGCCCAGAAATTCATCAAACAGGGGTTCGATACCCTCGACCTGACGCACAACGAACTGGCCAAAGGCCATTTGCGCTACATGGTGGGTGGCAGCAGCTCTCTTGCCACCAACGAGCGGTTGGTACGCTTCGAATTCCCCGAACGGCCTGGCGCACTGATGAAGTTTCTGAATCTAATGAGTCCGGACTGGAACATCAGTCTGTTCCACTACCGCAACCAAGGCGCCGATTACAGCCACGTGCTGGTGGGCATCCAGGTTCCCGGTGAACAGGACAAGGCCTTTGCTGCGTTCCTGTCAAAGACCGGTTATCCCTGGGTGGAAGAAACCGAAAATCCGGCTTATCACATGTTCCTCAAGGGCGGCTGAGTTTTTTCCCGGACCCTGTTCCAGACAGGGCGGCGTTTTATCCAGCATGATGGGTTGTCGTCGGGCCGGGAGATGCCCAAAGCCTGGTGGCCTCCTGGCTCTGGTAAAGTTGCCCCAATGTATGAACAATGCGTTTCCAGCGTTATGGTTTACGCAGCGCGGATGGATGCACGGATTGCCGGAAACGACAGCCAAGACTCCTAAAATTCCCGCCTATAAATCCTTGTACCCCTTCACTCTGGAGAAACCACATGACAGTACTGGTCGTTGCCGAACATGACAACAACTCTCTGCAGGCGGTTACACGCCACGCCGTGACAGCGGCGGCCCAATGTGCAGGCGAGGTGCATGTACTGGTGGCCGGACACCACGCTTCGGAAGTGGCGCGTGCCGTTTCCCAGGTGGCAGGCGTGGCCAAGGTGCTGCATGCCGACAGCCCGGCTCTGGCCAATGCCCTGGCAGAGAACCTTGCGGCCCAGGTGCTGGCCGTGGCAGGCCATTACAGCCATATCCTGTTTGCAGCAACGGCCATCGGCAAGAATGTGGCGCCACGCGTGGCCGCCCAACTGGATGTGGCACAGGTCAGCGACATCACCAAGGTCATCAGTCCCGACACCTTTGAACGCCCGATTTACGCCGGCAACGCCTTTGCCACCGTCCAAAGCAGCGACACCGTCAAGGTGTTGACGGTGCGCACCACAGGGTTTGACGCAGCGCCCGCCACGGGCGGCAATGCCCCGGTGGAAAGCGTAACAGCCGTGGTGGATGCTGGCATGTCCGTTTTTCTGGAACGCCAGGAATCAAAGTCCGACCGACCGGAACTCACCGCAGCCCGCGTGATCATTTCGGGTGGCCGTGGTCTGGGCAGCGCCGAAGCGTTCGATGCCTTGCTCACGCCCCTGGCCGACAAACTGGGCGCGGCAATCGGAGCCAGCCGTGCAGCGGTAGACGCCGGCTATGCCCCGAACGCCTTGCAGGTCGGACAAACGGGCAAGATTGTGGCACCGGACCTCTATATTGCTTGCGGCATCAGCGGCGCCATCCAGCATCTGGCGGGCATGAAGGACAGCAAGGTCATCGTGGCCATCAACAAGGACCCTGAAGCACCCATTGCCAGCGTGGCGGATTACTTTCTGGAAGCCGACGTTGCCAGCGCCCTGCCCGAGCTGACCCAGGCGCTGTGAAGCTGCGCGGCCCAAAAAGGGCCCGCTGCAACCGATAGCTGATCCGGTGGCGTCAGCGCAAGCCGTCCACAGGGTGGGTGTTGCATCCTGGATTGAATGTCCCTGTCATCCACAAGGAAGTCCTGCCATGCCATACATAGCGCCCATCAAGGACATGCTGTTTGACATGCAGCACCTTGCACAACTCGACACACTGGTGCAAGACATTCCGGTTTTTTCCGATGCCACCCTCGACACCGCCCGATCCATTCTTGAAGAGGCGGCACGTTTCCATCAGGAGGTGACCGCCCCGCTCAACCAATTTGATAACGCCGTTCTCGCTGGCTGACAGCTTGCCCGCCGCCTGCTGGTAAGCCAGCAACCGATCGCACAAGTCCATGACGATACCTACGGCGCTAATTTTCATCGCCGCAAAATCCTGACAACCCGCCTCAGATGCACGTCTGTAGCCAGGATTTTTTCGATATCTTTCGCGGCCTCTCAGCATGTTCATCCATAAGGAAATCGAATGACACCAAGGTATTCCCGCTGACCAAAAACGCGCGCATTTCACGTCATTTGCTCCATTTGTCAAGCAAAAATACCAAAATTCCGGAGATTCTTAACTGTTTTACAGGCTCATACAGTTTGGTGTGCTTTTTTGTTGCGCAAAGCCATCAAAACACTTGCCTACCCCCAAAAGTCCCGGTTATTCTCCGGGCCCATGAAAAACTTCAATGTTATTTCCAAAACTACTATCAGGTTCTATAGCCTCATTGGCGCTGCCCTGTTGCTTGTAGCGGCTGGCAGTATCTTTGCAGGCTTGGCTCATGCTGAAATATCCAATACAGCTTCCATGAAGCTGGCTCCTGCCCGCACATCTGCCAGAGTGGATTTTTTTGCACGAACCGGCCTGCCAGTCACCGCAGAGCAAGCCATTTTGGGTAAACCGACCACGCTGCACATGACGGGCGAGCCTTCGCAGCCAGTATCGTTTCAGCAAGGATCGGCTTCATGGTATGGGCCGGGATTCCACAATCGCCTCACCGCCAACGGCGAACGCTACAACATGAACGCCATGACGGCCGCGCACCGCACCTTGCCTTTTGGAACAATGGTGCTGGTCAAAAACACGGCAACCGGCGAAATGGTGACGGTTCGCATCAATGACCGTGGTCCATATATCAAAGGCCGCATCATTGACTTGAGCCGTGCGGCCGCCCAGAAACTGGGCATTTCCGGCGTTCAGCGGGTGGCGCTGTACCAGCAGCTGAAAAAAACCGGAACCAGGACAGCTGATCTTGCGGAGGTCCGTTAAGTGATGGGCTAATTCTCCATCCGGGTTCACCCTGTTGGCGAGGTCTGTTTACTTCTGGTGTTGCCCTGCAACAGAAAACCGTCGTGCGGCTTTCATTCTGTCCGGCCAGGCCAATATGGGGCTGCCTCAGAAAACGGAAAAAATAGCACGGTAAGCATATTTCTCCACCATTGTAGTCATCCGTACATGGCGTTTCTTGAGTTCGTGGTCGTCAAGTAGACCGCTCTGGCATAACTTGATTGCGCCCCGCTTTTTTGGCTTCGTACAGCGCTTTGTCCGCAGATTGAATGGTTTTCGCATACGGTTCGGCTACGTTGAATTGGGCCACACCAATGGAAACTGTTTGCATTAGTCTGACAGCTCCATCATTAACAGGGCTAGAAGCCGCCGCGCGTCGAAGTCGCTCTAATACTGGTAGCGCGTCATTGAGAGATGTTTTTGGTAGCAGCACAAGGAATTCTTCTCCCCCGTACCGGTAAACACGATCTCGTGGCCGAAGGCTTTCTGAAAATCGTTCAGCCATTATTTGTAGTACCAAATCACCTGTCGGGTGTCCGTACTGATCGTTGACTTGCTTAAAGTGATTAAGATCAACCATTGCTATGGTAAATGGCAGAGCATCATCAGATGCCAACTTAGATTCTTGAGCTAAATCACGCTCCATGGCCGTCCGATTCAGCAATCCGGTCAATCTATCCACATCAGTCAAAGCGTTTGTGCAACTGGAAACCAGACGATTCGCCAGTCGATCTATGTCGGTCATAGACTGCGCTATTGTGTAAAACTCGACGTCCCCCCAGTTTCAGTAGCATTGGGCTTTGGAGTCCGGGGTTA
>JAGPIR010000013.1 GCA_018054915.1 Allobrachymonas sp. | reverse complement strand
CATGGGCGGCGTGCAGCAGTTGTGCCAGCACGGGCGCCTGCAGATTGGGGAGGACGCGCTCGAACAGGCGCTCCCGGTGCCCCCAGATGCGCTGTTCACGCAGGGCCAGAGGCAGCGGACGTCCGGCGTCGAGCGCCCGGCGCACGCGCCGCAGCGCCCGGATATCCTCGGCTAGTGCATACAGCACCATGACTTCGCTTTCGCCTTCGGCCTGCAGACCATCGAGCATGCGCTGCACCCGTTGCAGGCGCCCGCCCAGCACCGCTTCTCCGAGCTTGAAGACGTCATAGCGGGCCACATTGAGCACGGCCGACTCGATCTGCGCAGCGTTTAGTTCTCCGGCTGGATACAGCAAGGCGAGTTTTTGGATCTCCTGGTGTGCGGCCAGCAGATTGCCTTCGACACGGTCGGCAAAAAAGCGCAGTGCGTGCTCCCCTTCTTCACCGGCCGCCACATGCTGGCCCTGCTGGCGCAGACGCTGCGCGATCCAGCGCGGCAAGGCCTGCCGGTCCACGGTGTCAATTGCGACATCAACGCCATGCTGTTGCAAGGCGGTGAACCAGGCGGAGGTTTTGGTGGTCTTGTCCAGCCGGGGCAGGGTGATGATGAGCAACAGGTCGCCGTCGCTGGCAAGGCTTTGCGCGAGCTGGATCAGCACGGCCGGACCTTCCTTGCCGGGTTTGCCGGTGGGCAGATGGATTTCAACCACCTGTCGCTGGGAGAAAAGGCTTAGTGACTGGCTGGCCCCCAGCACGGCGCTCCAGTCGAAATGCGCGCCGCTGACGGTGTGGCTGCTGCGTTCGGAAAAACCGTGCGAACGGGCGGCAGCACGGATGGCGTCGGCGGCCTCTTGCTGCAAAAGGGGCTCGTCGCCATGCAGGACATACAGGCGTTTGAGCCCCTGCTGCAAATGACCGGACAAATGCTCGGGCTTGATCTGCATGCGAAAACTCAGGAAGCAGGTTTTGCCGCAGCAAGCCGCCGCAACACCTGCCGGGCCACATCCGTGCGCATGTCGCGAAGCCGCAATTCGAATTCGGATTCTTTCGCGGCGGCCTCGTACTCGCGGTAGCTGACAAAACGGCGTATCTGGATGGGTGATGCGTCAATCAGGATGTGGCCGTTGGTGTCGGCCAGGCTGAAATCAAACAGCTGCAGCAATTCCACTTCACGCACCTGGGCGCTGGTGCTGATGGCCGAAGCGGATCGTTGTTCGCGGTCAGTCAGGACTGTCAACACCACCTCTGCGTCGGCCGCTTTGCTGGTGACTTGAACGTATCCTGCAAGCAGGCGCTTGATTTCTTTGACCATCGCCGTGGCGGCACCGGAAATGTAGAGCGAGCGGAACGGGTATTGCTGTTGGCCGGTTCCGGTTCCGCGCAGGCGAAAGCCGCATCCGGCCAGCGCCGCAGCGGCGCCGGTCAGCGCTAACCATTGGCGACGATTGAGGGGCTGCATTTACACCACCACATTGACCAGGCGCTTGGGCACCACGATCACCTTCTTGGCTTGCTGGCCGGGCGCGGCGTGCTTGGCAAAAGCCTCGCTGGCCAGCGCAAGCGCTTCGATTGCGGCCTGGTCGGCTGTTGCGGGCACCAGAATGCTGCCGCGCAGCTTGCCGTTGATTTGCAGCATGAGCTCGATCTCGTCCTGCACCAGGGCGTTGGCGTCCACTTCGGGCCAGGCAGCGTCCAGCAGGTTGCCGTAGCGGGCGCTATAGCCGGTTTCCTGCCAGATCTGGTAGCTGATATGCGGGCAAACCGGATAGAGCACCCGCAGGGCGATGCCGAAACATTCCGCCAGCGCGGACTGGTCTTCGGGTGTTTCGGGTACGGGCGCGGCTTCGAGCGCGTTCATCATTTTCATCACGGCCGACACCACCGTGTTGTACTGCATGCGCTCGTAGTCGTAGATGGCCTGCTTGAGTGTCGTATGGATATCCAGCCGCAGCGCCCGGGCCGCCTTGCTAAGCGTGGGGGTCTCCTGGCCGCTGGACTCCCGGTTGACGGCCAGGCCTGCCTGAAGCGCGGCCGCGTGTTTCACGGCAAAATTCCACACCCGGCGCAGGAAGCGGAAGCTGCCTTCGACCGCCGAATCGTTCCACTCCAGCGTTAGCTCGGGCGGGGAAGTGAACATGGTGTACAGGCGCGCGGTGTCGGCGCCGTATTTGTCGATCAATTCTTGTGGATCAACGCCGTTGTTCTTGGACTTGGACATGGTGCCCACGCCCTCGTAGTCGATCAAGGTGCCGGCGGGCAGGTCGCCAACGGCTTTGTTGAGCTTGGCCGCGACCTGCTTGCCACTGTCGTCGAACACCGGCTCCACGTCGGCCGGCCAGAAGTATTCCTTGGCGCCCCTGGCGGTGCGGCGGCTGTAGATGTGATTGAGCACCATGCCCTGCGTGAGCAGGCGGGTGAAGGGTTCGTCGATTTTCACCAGCCCCAGGTCGCGCATCACCTTGGTCCAGAAACGCGCATACAGCAGGTGCAGAATGGCGTGCTCGATGCCGCCGATGTACTGGTCCATGGGCATCCAATACTTGGCCCCATCGGCCACCATCTGCTTGTCATTGTGGGGGTCGCAGTAGCGCATGAAATACCACGAAGAATCCACGAAGGTGTCCATCGTGTCGGTCTCGCGCCGTGCGGGCTTGCCGCAACAGGGGCAGGGTACGTTCAGGAAAGACTCGCACTTGTTCAGCGGATTGCCGCTGCCGTCGGGCACCAGATCCTGCGGCAGCACCACGGGCAGGTCTTTCTCGGGAACGGGAACCACCCCGCAGGACTCGCAATGAATGATCGGGATCGGTGTGCCCCAGTAGCGCTGGCGGCTGATGCCCCAGTCGCGCAGGCGCCAGGTGGTCTTGAGTTCACCCAGTCCCTTGGCGGCCAGTGCTGCGGCCACTGCCTGCACGGCGGCTTTGTGCGCCAGGCCGTTGAATGCTCCCGAGCGGACGGTCGTGGCCTGTTCCTTATTGGCATACCAGTCGTGCCATTGGCGATTGTCAAAAGGCTGCTCGCCCGGCACCTGGATCACCTGCTCGATAGGCAGATCGTATTTCAGCGCAAATGCAAAGTCGCGCTCGTCGTGTGCGGGCACCCCCATCACGGCGCCGTCGCCATAGCCCATCAGCACGTAGTTGCCGACCCACAGCGGCACGGCCTCGCCGGTCAGCGGGTGCGTGACGGACAACCCGGTGGGCATGCCCTCTTTTTCTTTCAGCGCCAGTTCGGCCTCGGTGGTGCCGCCTTCCTTGCATTTGGCGATGAATGTGGCCAGCTCCAGGTTGCTTTGCGCGGCGTGCGCGGCCAGCGGATGCTCAGGCGCGACGGCGCAGAAGGTTACGCCCATGATGGTGTCGGCGCGCGTGGTGAACACGTACATTTTGCCGTCACCGATCAACTGGCCGTCATTGCCACGGATGTCGTGGGTAAAGGCAAAGCGCACGCCCTCGCTCTTGCCGATCCAGTTCTCCTGCATCAGCCGCACGCGCTCGGGCCAGCCGTCGAGTGTGGCCTTGGGGTTGCCGACCTGCACGTGGTCAAGCAATTCTTGCGCGTAGTCGGTGATCTTGAGGTAGTAGCCGGGGATCTCGCGCTTTTCCACCAGGGCGCCGGTGCGCCAGCCGCGGCCGTCGATGACCTGCTCGTTGGCCAGCACGGTCTGGTCCACCGGGTCCCAGTTCACGACCTGGGTCTTGCGGTAGGCGATGCCCTTTTCCAGCATCTTCAGGAACAGCCACTGGTTCCACTTGTAGTAGTCGGCGTCGCAGGTGGCGACTTCGCGGCTCCAGTCGATGGCCAGCCCCATCGCCTGCATCTGCCCCTTCATGTGGGCGATGTTCTCGTAGGTCCACTTGGCGGGCGGCACACCGTTTTTCAGCGCCGCGTTTTCTGCCGGCAGGCCGAAGGCGTCCCAGCCCATGGGCATGAGGACGTTGTAGCCCTTCATGCGCAGGTGGCGCGTGAGCATGTCGTTGATGGTGTAGTTGCGCACATGTCCCATGTGCAGCTTGCCGCTGGGGTAGGGCAGCATGGAGCAGGCATAGAACTTTGGCTTGCTGGCATCTTCGGACACGCGGTAGGCGTCGGCTGCGTTCCAGGCGGAATGGGCGGCGTGTTCAACCTCCCGGGGCTGGTAATGGTCTTGCATGGCGGGGATGGAAACGGTTGGGGGCAAATGTGCCATTTTAGGCGCAGCTATGCAGCAAGCTGCTGCGGCCACAGCAGCGACAGCGCAATGCACCACATGGTCAAGGCGATCAGGGTGTCGAGCACACGCCAGGCGCGCGGGGTGGCCAGCAAGGGCCGAAGCAGGCGGGCTCCATAACCGAGGCTGAAGAAGAAGATTTGCGACCCAAGGGCAGCGCCCAGCCAGAAGAACCAGGCGAGAGCGTCATAGCGCGCGGAAATGGTGCCGATCAGCACCACGGTGTCGAGGTATACGTGCGGGTTGAGCAGGCTCAGCATCAGGCAGGCGAGCAGCGTTTGCCCCAGCGTCTGCTGCGCCGCGCCATTGCCGGCTTCCAGGGCTGCGGTGCCACGCCAGGCCGAAACGGCATTGCGCCAGCCGTACCACAGCAGAAAGGCCGCGCCGCCGTAGCGCGACAGCGGCATGATCCACGGCCAGCGCTGCACCAGCAAATGAAATCCGCCTACGCCAAAAGCCATGAGCACGCCATCCAGCGTGGCGCACAGCAGGCAGACCCAGAACACGTGCTCGCCCTTGATGCCCTGGCGCAGTACAAAGGCGTTTTGCGCCCCGATGGCGAAGATCAGTGAAATACAGGTGAAAAAGCCGGTCAGCACCACCTGGGCGGGGTGCGTCATTGCGTATCTCCCGCAGGTTCGGGGTTGGGGTCGGACGACAAGGGTTGCTGTGCCGCCAGTGTGGGCCTGACTACTCCCAGGCGTGTGTAGAGCGATTGCGCCTGTCCGTCGTGCCTGAGCAGGGCATAGTTCACGCTGTTGGCCAGCACCTGTTTCACATAATCGCGTGTTTCGGCAAAGGGAATGTTCTCGGCCCAGATGGCGCCCTCCATTTCCGGTCCTTCGCGCCAGCGGCGCGGCCGGCCGGGGCCGGCGTTGTAAGCGGCGCTTGCCATTGCGGCAGAGCCAAATTCACTGTGCAATTGGGCCAGGTAACTGGTGCCCAGTTGCAAATTCCCATCGATGCTGCCCGAGGCAGGAGCCGCGAGCCCGAGCTTGCGCGCCACCAGACGTGCCGTGCCGGGCATGACCTGCATCAGGCCCGAAGCGCCCGCTCCGGAGCGCGCCTGCGGGGCAAAACGGCTCTCCTGCCGGATCAGGCCAAAGACCCAGTCTGGATCAAGACCTGAGCGCTGGCTCCAGGCCAGAATGCTTTCACGGTAGGGCAGGGGAAAGCGCTGCTGCATGTGCAGATGCTGGCGTGTGCGTTCGCTGGTGTTGATGCAGCGGTCCCACCACTGCTGCTGGCAGGCCAGTGCCGCGGAAGCGAGCAGATCGCGGTCGTTCATGCCGCCCCGCTGGTGCAGATTAGTAGAGTAATTCCATTCGCGTGTCGCTTCGCTGTTCAGCCCCAAGGAGCGGGCATGCAGGGCGCGTTGCAGGCCGGGATTGGCGCGGGCGGCTGCCAGCTCCTGCGCATCGGGATTGCGCACAGGCTGCGCCGCATCGATGCGGCCGCGCAGCTCTTCCAGCGCCAGCAATTCGTAGAACCCCTGGTGACCGGCGATTTGCTGTAACAGTGTCTCTGCTTTGCGGGAACGTTGTGCCGGGCGTTGCCGGCCATCCTGCAGGCTGCGTACCAGCCAGTATGTCCACGCCGGTTGCTGCCGGGTAACGGTGTTCATGGCCTCAATGGCTTGTCGTACCTGGGCCCATTGACCGTGACGCAAGGCGTTGCGGGCCATCCATTCCAGATGCTCTTCGTCAAAATGGCGCAGGCTGCCGGCCCGGGAAAAGTATCCGGTCGCTTGCAGATCGAGATTCAATGCGGCCTGCCGGCCGATGCTGCCCCAGAGCCAGTCGCGTTGGCCGGCAGAAAGGGCGCGGCCCTGCACCTGCAACCATTGCGCGGCCATGGCCGGGTCGAGAATGGCCTGGCGTGCGGTGGCCAGCACGGCCAGCTCACGGCCCGTTGCGGTGGAGAGATCAGCCGTTTCCAGATGGCGCTGTGGATTTTCAAAGAGTGCCTGTACCAGGTCTGCGGCAACCGCATCGAGAATGGCCACGGCCGCACGTGCTGAACCTAACTGGCGCCGTTCAATGCTTTGCCGCGCTCTACGCCAGATGTCCGTTTCAGTCAGCAGATTCTGGGCATGCAGCCGCCCGGCTGCCTGGTTGCAGGCGCTGCCGCCGCTATTGCGGCTGAGCCATGCTTCTTGCAGCATCAGCGTGGTTTCCTCGGGCGAAAGCCCCAAGGGCTGTGCGGCCATGATGGCGTAGCAGCGCACGGCATGATCATCACGCATGCGAAAAGCCGGGTAGAAACGGGCGAATGTGTCCCAGTCGCTGTTCTGTCCCAGTTGCAGCAGCCAGTCGTTGCGCAGCCGGTCTTCCTGATAGGTATTGGCGTAGCGACGCAAAAATGCGTCGACTTCCGCCGGGCTGGCTGTGGGTAGACGGGCCGACAGTTCCCAGTAGGCGGCCCAAGGCTCGAGCGCATGGCCCCTGGCCTGCGGCAGCAGGGCGGTGAGAGTGGCGCTGTCCTTTTTGCGGAAAGCCTGAGCCATGTTCAGAATGACGCTGTCAGCCGGATTGCCAGCCGCAGGAACGGGAATTGCCTGTGTGGGCGTAGCTGGCAACAAGCCGTCAGGCGTTTGTGTGTGCGCGGCCGGCAGTAGGCACAGTCCAAGCCATGTCACAATAAGCCGGAGCGGCCTGACCGTGCGGCGCCGGAGAAAAAAACATCGGATATGGCAAAGCATGGGGCGATTATCTCCAACTATGCCGGTGTTCTGGAAAACGAACTCCGCAAAGGGATAGATATAGCCATATGTGCATTTATCCCGTTGCAGCAGCTTGATAGTATGAAAAACACCCCGTTTTTGGACAAAAAAATCCTGCGCCAGCAGCTGTTGGCCCAGCGGCAGGCTTTACCGAACCGGCTGACGGTGACGGAACAGCTGCAACGCGTGATGCGGCTATGGCTGTTGCGCCGCAATGACGTGACCATTGGCGCCTATTGGCCCATCAAGGGGGAGTTCGATCCCCTGCCGGCCCTGCACCGCTGGAAGGAAGACGGCGAATTGCTGGAAGAGTCGCAGCGCCGCCGCATCGGGCTGCCAGTGGTCGACAAGGAACACAAGACCCTCAAGTTTCATGCCTGGTATCCCGGGTGTCCGATGGAAGAGGATGCCTATGGCATTCCGAAGCCGAAGGAGACCGAAATCATTGTGCCCACGCTCTTGTTCGTACCGTGCGTGGGGTACGGACCCGGCGGCTATCGCCTGGGCTATGGCGGCGGGTTTTACGATCGCACGCTGGCGGCCGTCCAGCCGCACCCCTATACCGTGGGGCTGAGTTTCGCGCACGGATTCATCGAGGATCTGATGCCCGAATCGCACGATATTGCGCTGGATGCCATTCTCAACGAAAACGGGGCGGTCTGGCCGCTGGATTGAACCCCCAGGTGTGGGGAGCGTTCTGTGTCCGTTTGAAAAAAACCGCCTGTGCGGCGTGGGGCCGGACAGGCGGTATCAGGGACAGGAATCCGCGCAATCAGAATTGCAGGCGATACAACTGGTTGCCCTGGATCTGTACGTATTCGCCAACCCGCACATTGGGGTTTTGCGCAAAGTCGAAGGTGTAGAAATTGTTGGTGTCGAGTGTGCGCACGGTCACGCGGTAAATGGGCTGGCCGGCATACCCGCCCCATCCCTGTTGTTGCTGGATGGCGTTACCGATCAGCGCGCCAACTGCGGCGCCAGCGATTGTGCCGATGGCACGGTCGTTGCGGGCAATCTGATTGCCGATAACACCCCCTGCCAGACCGCCAATGATGGCGCCGCTGCCTGGCACCGAGGTGGCGCCGCCGGACTGGAGCGTTTGCACGTTCACCACCTGTCCGCGTCCCTGGTAGTTTCCGGGTGTGACAGGCGCTGGAATCGTTCCCGATGGGTAGCCCGGATACGAGGTGTACGGCGAAATGGCTCCTGAGTTGTCCGTGGTGCCAATGGGCGCCATCATGCAGCCGCCCAGGGGCAACACGGCAGCAGTCAAGGCGGAAACGCAAACCAGGCGGGAACGTAACATGGCACTCTCCTGTCAGACAAAACGATATTTGCGCATCATTCCACAACCGGCGCTGGGCAGTTGTTACCAATCGCTTTTCCGGCCGTGGCGCTGGCGCCGCATGCCGTGCTTTGCCTCAGGCGTGCCCGTCTTTCTTGTTGCGGCTGGCTTTCCAGACTCCCCACAGCGCCAGCACGCCCGGGATCAGGATCAGGCTCCAGATGATGATTTGCAGATTGTTTTGCACCCACGGGATATTGCCGAAGAAATACCCGGCCGCTGTGATGCCGACAACCCAAATCACCGCGCCTGCCACGTTGTAGAGGGTGAATTTGCCACGATCCATGGCGGCCACGCCCGCCACGAACGGTACGAACGTGCGCATGAATGGCATGAAACGCGCCAGGATGATGGTGATGCCGCCATAGCGTTCATAGAAGGCGTGGGCCTGCCCGAACGCCTTCTTGTTAAAGAAACGCGAGTTTTCCCACTGGAACACTTTGGGGCCAACCCAACGCCCGATGGTGTAGTTGCACTGGTCGCCCAGAATGGCTGCGGCAAGCATCAATCCCGTGGCCCATTCATAGTGCAGATGGCCGGAGGCGCTGAGTGTGCCCACAATGAACAGCAATGAATCCCCAGGCAAAAAGGGAAACACCACTACGCCGGTTTCCACAAACAGGATGAGGAACAGCAGGGCGTAAACCCAGACGCCATAGTTCTGCACCAGGGTCAACAGGTGTTTGTCGATGTGCAGGATGAAGCTCAGAAGAAATTCAAGGATTGGCATAAATGCAGAAAGGGCAGTGCAATGAATGGGGCCGATTATCTCCGAGAGCGCATATCTGGCTTCTTGGTGCGGTTTGCAGCCTTGCACCCAGCAATTGCCTAGAATGCGGGCAGTGAAAACGCCTGTTCCTGATTTTTCCCGCGCCATTGCGCTCTTACCTGACGAGCTGATCAGTCAGATCGCTGCGGGCGAAGTCATTGAGCGTCCGGCTGCCGTCGTGCGCGAGCTGCTGGACAACGCACTGGATGCGGGCGCAACCCAGATCACGGTGCGGTTGCAGGCCGGCGGTGTGCGCCTGATCGCGGTGGAGGACGATGGCGCGGGCATTGCGCCGCAACAGTTGCCGCTCGCGGTTCAGCGCCACGCCACCAGCAAGATCCGCAGTCTGCACGACCTGGAATCGGTTGCCACCATGGGGTTTCGGGGTGAGGCGCTGGCAGCCATTGCGGCCGTCTCCGAGCTTTCCGTGCTGTCGGCCACCGCCGGTGCGGCACACGGCCATTTCCTGCATGCGCGCAGCGGCGAACTGCGCCCGGGCGCGCGCGCCCGGGGTACGACAGTCGAGGTCAGAGAATTGTTTTTCAGTACGCCGGCGCGCCGCAAATTCCTCAAGAGTGACGCTACCGAACTGGCGCATTGCCTGGATGCCGTGCGCCGCCAGGCCCTGGCGCGTCCGGATGTCGGCTTTGCTGTGTGGCACGACGGCAAGCTGCTGGAGCAGTGGCGCGTAACTGCAGACACCAACCGGCGCATGGCCGATGTGCTGGGAGACGCTTTTGTGGCGCAGAGCCTGCCGGTGAATGGTGGCCTGCAAACGGCTGGCGGCGGGATCCGTGTGCATGGCCGCTGCGGCCTGCCGGACTTTGCGCGCAGCCGAGCCGACCAGCAATATGCCTACGTCAATGGCCGTTTCGTGCGCGACAAGGTAATCGCGCATGCCGCGCGCGCCGCTTATGAAGATGTGCTGCACGGTCAGCGCCAGCCGGTGTATGTGCTGTATGTGGACATCGATCCCCTGCGGGTGGATGTGAACGTGCACCCGACCAAGATTGAGGTGCGTTTTCGTGACAGCCGGGAAGTGCACCAGGCGGTGCGCGCAGCCCTTGAGCAGGCGCTTGCGCCTTCACGCGCCGCGCAACCGGTGCAAGCCGGCCAATCGGTGCAATTTCCCGACGAGCCGCAGGCACAGGCGCCTGCTTGGCAACAGCAAGGGATGTCCTTGCTGCCATCCTCTGACGCTTCGGAATGGGCACATTTTCCGGGTTTGCAGGTGCGGGAAAGTGTGGCTCGATGGGGCGCTCCGGCGCAAACCGCGGCAGACGCTTGCGCAGGCCAACCGCCGGGCATTGACAATCGGCAGGCACCCATCGATTGGCCCTTGGGGCGTGCCGTGGCGCAAATCCACGGCGTGTACATCGTGGCCGAAAATGCGCACGGCATGGTGATCGTGGACATGCATGCTGCGCACGAGCGCATCGTCTACGAACAACTCAAGCAGCAGATGGAGGCCGCATCTCTGCAGACCCAGTCCCTGCTGATACCCGCCGTGTTTGCGGCCACTGCGCAGGAGATTTCCTCGGCTGAACAATATACGGCATGCCTGCAGCAACTCGGGTTGGAAATCGCCGCACTCAACAGCAAGACGCTGGCGGTGCGGATGGTTCCGGCGGTGCTGGCGGCAGCCGATCCGGTGGAGTTGGCCCGGCAGGTGCTGGCCGAACTGACGCAGCACGATGCCAGCACGGTGCTGGCACGCGCCCGCAACGAATTGCTTGCCACCATGGCCTGCCATGGCGCGGTACGCGCCAACCGGCGGCTCACACAGGAAGAGATGAATGCCCTGTTGCGCCAGATGGAGGCCACCGACCGCGCCGACCAGTGCAACCACGGCCGACCAACCTGGCGACAGCTGTCGATGCGTGAAATTGACGCGTTGTTCCTGCGCGGCCGATAATCGCCAGCGGTGGATTGTTTGTTTTCTGAGTGACCATGCATCTTGTTGAATTCACGGCCGACAGCCTGCGTTTTGTCGAGACGCCACCCGAAGCCGCACCAGAGCATGGCTTTCTGTGGATATTCCTGGGGCGCGATGAGTTATCTGGCGCCTGGCCCCTGTTGCAGCAGGCCGCGCAATGCATTGGCGGATCGCCCTTGTTGGACCTGCATTGCCGCGATCTGGCCAATGCCTCGCATGATTCCTACTACGACTACACGTCCGTTTACGATCTGGTGATTTTTCGCCGCCTGGTCACCCAGCAGGAAATTGCGCTGGGGCTGGACCATGGCGGTAATGGCGGTGATCTTGCTGGAAATGGGGATGACAAGGATGCGGAGACGTTGGCTGCCGAACCCTCTGCCAGCGTGTCGCATGCGGCGCACCATCACGGCGCCGTTTTTGAGCGGATACGCTCACTGGCCACGGGGTTTGCCGTGTACGACCGGCTGCTCATCAGCGTGCATCCCAAAGGTTGCCGGGGAGGCGATGCCATCATCCGGCGCCTGCTCGAAGATGCCAAGCAGGGCAGCGACATCAATACGGCGCGCAGCCGCCTGCCTTCGAGTCCAGCGGACCTAGCCTTGCGCATGATCAACGAAATGGTCGATGGCTACCTGGAAATCCGCAGGGAGCTGGGTACGCAGATCAAGGTCTGGCAAACCGAACTGCTCAATGCCCACTCGCGGTTTACGCACTGGAACGCGCTGATGAACGCGCGCAGCCAGTTGCACGCGCTGGAAGATTTGTGTGATGAGCAGCATGACGCCATACAGGAATGGCTCGATGCGTTGCGCGAGCAGCCGCTCGATGCCTTCGATGCCGATCCGGGTCAGGCCCTGATGCGCCAGGACCATCTGAGCGCGCGGGCGCGCGACGTGGTGGAACACATCGACCGGGTGCTGCGCCATGCCCAGCGGCTGAACCAGACGGCGGAAACCGCCGTGCAGATCCACTTCAGCGCACAGGGCAACCGCACCAATGACATCATGCTGGTGCTCACGACCATTACCGCTATTTTTCTGCCGCTGAACCTCATTACCGGCATTTTCGGCATGAACTTCAGGGTCATGCCGCTACTGGAACATTCGACAGGATTTTGGATCGCGATGAGCGCCATGCTGCTGATTGCGCTCATCATGGGCATGTGGTTCTGGCGCAAACGGTATCTGTCCGGCGCAGAGTGATGCATATCGCGCGGCTGTGGGCGGATGTGCGCTGCCTCAGCCGATTTGCGGCCAACGCCGCCGCAGCCACAGCCACGCAACAAGACCCACCAGCATGAAGCCGAACGAGGTCAGCGCCATGGCCCGGGCCGACTGCATGACCAGCGGCGCGACCAGTCCGGCCACCAGGGCATTGGCCGCGGAGCCGATGACGGCCTGCAGCGAAGACGCCATGCCGCGCCGCCGGGGATGCAGGTCCAATACCAGCAGAGTGACGGCAGGCACCATCAAGGCCCAGCCGAAGGCGAAGACGGCAACCGGCAGGAGACTCCACCAGGCAGCAGGCGCCAGCAGCCAGTTGGCGGCGATGTTGAGCAGGCAAACCCCCAGCATGATGCGAAAACCCTGCATGATCTGGTTCTTGGGCTTGACGTTGCCGGCCTTGCGGCCCGATAGCCAGGAACCGGCCATGATGCCGCCGATGCTCAGGATGAAAAACCAGAAGAACTGCGTCGGTTGCAGCTGCAGGACATTGCCGAGAAAGGCCGGGGCCGACAGCACATACAGGAACAGGCCGTTGAACGGCACGCCCGAGGCCAGTGCCAGCAGCATGAAGCGGGGATCGAGCAGCAATTCCCGGTAGCCGTGCAACAGCTGTTTGGGGTCAAAGGAGTGGCGCTGGTCCGGATGCAGGGTTTCGGGCAGCAGACGCCAATTGATCAGCCACAAGATGGCGCCGATTCCCGCCATGAACCAGAAAATGGCGTGCCAGTTGAAATACCGGACGATCAGCCCGCCCGCAATCGGAGCAACCGCAGGAGCCACTCCAAAAAAGATGGTGATCTGGCTCATGACCCGTTGCGCCTCGGCCAGGGCAAATACGTCGCGCACCACGGCGCGCGAAACCACAATGCCCGCCCCGGTGGAAAGACCCTGCAAGGCGCGAAAAAGAATCAGCTGTCCGACATTTTGCGCCAGGGCGCATCCGGTGGAGGCAGCGATAAAGACGGCCAGCCCCGACAGAATCACCGGCCGGCGGCCGAAACTGTCGGACAGCGCGCCATGGAACAGATTCATGAAGGCGAAGCCGAACAAATAGGCCGACAAGGTCTGCTGCATCTGGACGGGAGAGGCTTGCAGCGAATCGCCAATGGCGGCGAATGCCGGGATGTAGGTATCGATGGAGAAAGGGCCCAGCATGCCCAGCATGGCCAGCAGGATGGATAGCGTCCACAGCGGGGCTTTCCAGAGATTCTTGGGATCGACGGGGTGCATCAGAAGGAAAAAAGTTTTCGGGTGCGAACGGGTGGGCAAGCGGTCAATAATCTGTGCCCAAATACGAGTCGGCGTCCGGTTTTCAACGTGGGCATTGTGCGCGTCACCTGGCGAGATGATCGCATGGATGGCACCAACAAATTTTGTCCGACGTGAACGGATTGCCATTTAATTCTTGCATTTTTCTGAAATAAAGTGGTGCTGTGGGCATAATTCGGTTCCGTTACCATGAACAGCTTATGAGCGGTTTCCCAGGCAGCGCTTGCCGGTAGCGACGAACCCAGATCGTCGGCAAGGTTGTCGCGAAGGCAATTTTTTCTATGCAAGCATCCAAAGATGCCGAAGGCGTCAGACCGCATTCCACCTCAGCGGTTTCGGAAATCGAGTATCTGATTGTGCGTGGGGCCCACCGGCCCGATCTGTTGCGCAACGAGATGTTGCCCGATATGTTCGAGGCCACGGCGGCGCGATTTGCACACAAGACCGCGCTGATTGACGGGGCCACCGGCAAGGCACTTACCTATGCCGAACTCGACACGGCCGCCAATTTGGCCGCGCACCAC
>JAGPIR010000160.1 GCA_018054915.1 Allobrachymonas sp. | reverse complement strand
TGCGCACCCGCGTGCTCGCATTGTTTTCTGCCAGGTGGCAACCTTCCATAAACAGTACCGGAAAATGCACGCTGAAAAGCGCATACCGATCGACAGGCTCTTCCTGGAACAAACCGTTAATATCATCCGTGTTGATTGCCCGCCATGCACACGCACCCCGGAGAACACCCATGAAAGAAGCCATTGCCATCGTCCACAAGCCCGAAACCTGCCGATTCGAGGCGGTCATCGACGGGCACATCGCCTACGCCGCGTACACACTGAATGCAGACATTTTTACCTTTGCGCACACAGTCGTTTCGGCCGCCCTCGGCGGCAGGGGGGTAGGAACCGCACTGGTCAGGCATGTGCTGGATTACGCGGCACAGCATGGATACCGGGTTAATCCGCAATGCTCCTTCGTCAAGGCCTACATCGACCGGCACCCTGACTACCAGCCCCTTTCGCTGGCGCAACGCCAAGACGGCTGACCGGCTTTGGTGGCAATTGACACAGAGTCGCTGCATGATTGAAGGCACGTCTGCCTCGCCCCGGCATACGGGTCCGCACCGTGCCGTTCGAGCGCTTGCGGCCAGGACGGCCTTGGCTCCTCGCCCAATCAGTAAATCCGTAATGGCACGCACGGTCTTGAATAGCCGGTCACTGTTGCCCCGGTCAGCAACGGCTGTTGATCACCACCTGCCTGGACACATCTTCCGATGCTCCCAGCGCCCTGATTTTCCTGCAGATCGGGTGTGGCGTTTTCCAGTGCCTGTGCTCAATGGCCCGTAATCTTTGATGCAGCCGCCCAAGGGACTCCATCCATCCCGGCATGCAAGGCCGCAGTCTTTACCACCTGACTCAGGCTGCGCCGCCCAGGCGTGCGAGCAGCCCAATACAGGCTTTGATGTTGTCCAATGCCTTATGGGGGTCAGTCACTGCACATTTGGCTTTGTTGCCTTCGACTACCCACAGCGCACGGCCCAGGAACTTGCACCCGAAGGTGCCGGCTTGCCGTGCTTCGGCTTCGTTGATCAGAAGCCTGGACCCGGTGCAGAACCTGCGCAGGTACGCTGCGGGTTTTGTCTCGCAAAAGGCAGAAGCTTGGCTTTCTGCCTTTTGGCACACAGCGTTTTACATCATGCCGTCCATACCGCCCATGCCACCACCCATGCTGGCAGCCGGAGCTTCGTCCTTCGGAGCCTCCGCCACCATGCATTCGGTAGTGAGCATCAGGCCGGCCACGGAAGCGGCGTTCTGCAGCGCAGTGCGCGTCACCTTGGTCGGGTCCAGAATGCCCATCTCGATCATGTCGCCATAGGTATGGTTGGCAGCGTTGAAGCCAAAGTTGCCTTTGCCTTCGAGCACCTTGTTGACCACCACGCTAGGCTCG
The DNA here is from genome assembly GCA_018054915.1 of Allobrachymonas sp. GTDB lineage: Bacteria > Pseudomonadota > Gammaproteobacteria > Burkholderiales > Burkholderiaceae_C > Brachymonas. The sequence continues at coordinate 2,537 of JAGPIR010000160.1, read as the reverse complement.
TCGCCAGCATTGGCCACGATTTCACGCAGGGGAGCCTCAATGGCCTTGAACACCAGCTTGATGCCCGCATCCTGGTCGTGGTTGTCGCCCTTGATGCTACCAACGGTCTGACGGGCGCGCAGCAATGCAACGCCACCACCGGCCACGATGCCCTCCTGCACCGCAGCACGTGTGGCGTGCAGCGCGTCTTCAACACGAGCCTTCTTCTCTTTCATTTCGACTTCGGTAGCGGCACCCACCTTGATCACGCCCACACCGCCAGCCAGCTTGGCCACGCGCTCTTGCAGCTTCTCGCGGTCATAGTCGGAGGTGGCTTCCTCGATCTGCACACGGATCTGCTTGACACGTGCCTGGATGTCGTCGGCCTTGCCAGCGCCATCGATCAGGGTGGTGTTTTCCTTGCTGACTTCCACGCGGTTGGCCTGGCCCAGGTCGGCCAGGGTCGCCTTTTCAAGCGTCAGGCCAATTTCTTCGGCAATCACCTTGCCACCGGTCAGCACGGCGATGTCTTCGAGCATGGCCTTGCGGCGGTCACCAAAGCCCGGAGCCTTCACAGCCACAACCTTCAGGATGCCGCGGATGGTGTTGACCACCAGGGTGGCCAGCGCTTCGCCGTCCACGTCTTCGGCAATCACCAGCAACGGACGGCTGGCCTTGGCCACCTGCTCCAGCACAGGCAACAGTTCGCGGATGTTGCTGATCTTCTTGTCGTACAGCAGGATGAAGGGGTTCTCGAGCAACGCGATCTGTTTCTCGGGATTGTTGATGAAGTAGGGGGACAGGTAGCCACGGTCGAACTGCATGCCCTCGACGACGTCGAGTTCGTTGTCCAGGCTCTTGCCGTCTTCAACGGTAATCACGCCTTCCTTGCCGACCTTATCCATGGCGTCGGCAATGATTTTGCCGATGGATTCATCGGAGTTGGCGGAGATGGAGCCCACCTGGGCGATTTCCTTGGAAGTGGTGGTGGGCTTGCTGGCCTTTTGCAGTTGCTCGACCAAGGCATGCACGGCCTTGTCGATGCCGCGCTTCAGATCCATGGGGTTCATGCCGGAAGTCACATACTTCATGCCTTCGCGCACAATGGCCTGGGCCAGCACGGTGGCAGTAGTGGTGCCGTCGCCAGCGTTGTCAGAGGTTTTGGAAGCGACTTCCTTGACCATCTGCGCACCCATGTTCATGAGCTTGTCTTTCAGCTCAATCTCTTTGGCCACGGACACGCCGTCCTTGGTCACAGTGGGGGCGCCAAAAGAACGCTCCAGCACCACGTTGCGGCCTTTGGGACCCAGGGTGGTTTTGACCGCATTGGCCAGAATATTCACGCCCTCGACCATGCGGGCGCGTGCCTCGTAACCAAAAACTACGTCTTTAGCTGCCATTTGATATTTCTCCAGTACTCAGTACAAATTCACATGTGTGCCACGAACGGGCAGTGCCCGACGGGCGAAAAAAGAACTGCATGATGGGGACAATGCAGAGGCTCTGATACGACCAATCCTGCCACCAAAACCCATGCTTGCCGCATACAGTTCCGGCGCCCTGCATTGCGCCGGCTGCAATTACTGTTCGATCACGGCGAACAGATCGTCTTCCTTCATTACCAGCATTTCTTCGCCATCGACCTTGACGGCCTGGCCGCTGTACTTGCCAAACAGCACGCGGTCGCCCACTTTCACATGCATGGCAATCGTCTTGCCGTCCTCGACACGTCCGGGGCCAACGGCGAGCACTTCACCCTGATCGGGCTTTTCCGCAGCATTTTCAGGAATGACGATACCGGAAGCGGTTTTGGTTTCGTTTTCCAGGCGCTTGACGATCACACGATCGGCGAGTGGGCGCAGCTTCATGAACATGACTCCTTGTTTGTATCAACAATGAAAACCCGGGGTACCCGCTTCTGCGCGGGCAAAAAACACCCCCTGAAATACAAGAGGGCATCCTCCGGAAACACAACAGCACAGGCGGGACAAAACAACCATAGTCAATCGCTGTTAGCACTCCCGCCTGATGAGTGCCAATATTAAGGCATTTCCTTGTCTTTCAAGACCAGAGGGGTTGTTTTTTCCCTTCCAGCAAGGGGAATTGCAAAGCCAGCGCCAAAATACTCGCCCGCAACTTGAGCTGCAATGGCCGATTTCTGGGCATACATTAGACGAAGCGATCAGCGCGCCTAGCTTCTGGCGGCCCAACCCTGAACCAGGCAAGTGGCTTTTTCTATCGATCTGACTAGAACTACTACTGCCACACGGCTCAGGCAGCGAAGGATGTCCGAAACGCCCCGCTTGAGCGAGAAGTGAAATCAGGAGGAAAAAACGGTTCTGGCGCCCTCAAACCGGGAGAAATAATAGTCCTTGTCCAGACTTTCTGCGCTGACCGTCTTGCCTCTGGACGGTGCATGAACGAACTGCCGGCCGCCAATATAGATACCCATATGCGAAAACGCCACATCCATGGTATTGAAAAATACCAGATCCCCCCGCTGCAACCGTCCTGCATCAATGGGACGGCTCGCCTGCGCCCACTGCAGGGTACTACGG
>JAGPIR010000159.1 GCA_018054915.1 Allobrachymonas sp. | reverse complement strand
GTCATGATCGGCCCGTTGGGCGGCATGTACAACGTCGACCGCTCGCGCAAGCAAACCCTGGTGGACTACGGCTTTCGCCTGCCCAGCGCGCTGGACAACCGGCCGCTGAAGCTCGAGGAGTTCGAGACGCGCATGCGTCAATGCATTTTCGTGTCGGCCACGCCAGCCGATTACGAAAAGCAGCACTCCGGCCAGGTGGTGGAACAACTGGTGCGCCCAACCGGCCTGGTAGATCCCGCCGTGGATGTTCGTCCGGCCACTAGCCAAGTGGACGATGTGTTGCAGGAAATCCGTCACCGTGTGCAACAAGGTGAACGCGTGCTGATCACCACGCTCACCAAACGCATGGCCGAGCAGCTGACCGACTATCTGGGCGAAAACGGCGTGAAGGTGCGCTACCTGCACAGCGATGTGGACACGGTGGAACGCGTCGAAATCATTCGCGACCTGCGCCTGGGCACATTTGACGTGCTGGTGGGCATCAACCTGCTGCGCGAGGGCCTGGACATCCCCGAAGTCTCGCTCGTGGCAATTCTGGATGCCGACAAGGAAGGCTTCTTGCGCAGCGAGCGCAGCCTGATCCAGACCATGGGCCGCGCCGCGCGTAACATCCACGGCACCGCCATTCTCTATGCCGACCGCATCACCGACAGCATGCGCCGCGCCATCGGCGAAACCGACCGTCGCCGAACCCGCCAACTGGCGTTCAATGCCGAACACGGCATCACGCCGCGCAGCGTGATCAAGCAGGTGCGCGACCTGATTGATGGTGTTTATAGCGAGAAGGCTGGCAAGGAGGCATTGCGGCAGGAACAGCAACGCCTCTGGGTCGAGGATGTGGAGGAAAAAGATCTATCGCGCGAAATCCGCCGGCTGGAAAAACAGATGCTCGAACACGCCAAGAACCTGGAGTTCGAACAGGCCGCTCGCGTGCGCGACCAGCTAGCGGCTCTGCGCGAACGGGTGCTAGGCGGCGCGGGACACGACACGTTTTGAGCACGCCAGCCTGGCGCGCTCCGCGCAGGGGAAGCGGCGACCCAATCAGGTCAGCTCGACAATCAGCTCAATTTCGACGCAGGCGCCCAGCGGAATTTGCGCCACACCAAAAGCACTGCGGGCATGTGCGCCCTTTTCCGGTCCAAATACCTGACCCAGCAGTTCGCTGCAACCGTTGGTCACCAGGTGTTGTTCAGTGAAGGCAGGGGTGGAATTGACCAGGCTCATCACCTTGACGAGGCGCGCAATCTTGTTAAGGTCACCCGTGGCCGCATGCAGCGTGCCCAGCAGGTCGATGGCAATCGCCCGCGCCGCCTGCTGGCCCGCGGCGGTTTCCATGTCCTTACCCAATTGGCCCGCCCAGGGTTTTCCATCTTTCTTGGCAATATGGCCACTCACAAAGATCAGCTTGCCAGACTGAACATAGGGAACATACGCAGCAGCGGGCACAGCCAGCGGCGGCAGCGTGATATCGAGCGCCTGCAGGCGCGCATAAACATCGGACATTTCATTCCCTCCCTTTAGCCAACTGGAAAAATTCAGGGCATTAGTCTAAAGGCGTTTTGATGCGGCCTGGAATCACCCATCTGCCATCTGAAACCGATCATTCGAAATGAGTACCGCACGACACCCCCTGCAACAACCGCATTTCCCAGCTAAAAAACGCAGATAGAACCAGTTCACGCATGGTTCATTTAGCCTTACCATGCTTGTACTTTTTTCTTAAAATTACCCCCATCTATGATGCGGCTATTTGTCGACCGTCCGCGCCATCTGCCCGTGACTTTTTTGTCTCTAAGCGTGGTTGCCGCCGTGGGCATGCAGCTGTTGCAGCCGCAACTGTGGCCCGCGTGGACGTATGCACTGATTGGCCTCGCCGGTACGCTATCCATTCTCTTCTGGCTGTTGTGGCGTTGGCCGTCATGGGTCCTGCTGACAGGAGTGGCCGCACTGGTCTTTGGCAGTACCGGCTGGCGCGCCAGCCACTATGCATCCAGCATCCTGCCTGCTGATTTGCAGGGACGTGACATCGTGGTGCAGGGCCAAGTCACCGACCTGCCGCAATGGCTGCCAGACAGCGTGCGCTTTGCCTTTGCCGTAAACAGCGCCACGCTCGACGGCAAACCTGTGGCTCTGCCAAACACTCTCAGCCTGGCCTGGTATCTGCCCCGCAACGACAGGGACGTTGGCTCGCAGGCGGCTCCTGCCAACGGACACCCCCCTACCGGCGCAGTAGAGCCCGAAAATGACCAAGCCGAACCCACCCCCGACGCAGACCGCTGTGCGCTCTGCGTCAAGCCGGGCGAACGCTGGCGGCTGGTCGTGCGCCTGAAGCAACCCCACGGCAGCCGCAACCCCCATGGTTTTGACTACGAACTCTGGCTGTGGGAGCAAGGGCTGGGCGCCACGGGCTATGTGCGCACCAACGATGGCAAGACACCCCCCGAAAAAACCGGACTGCCCCATCCGCTGGACGTGCGCGCCTGGCGCGACCAGGCTCGATTGCAGGCGCGCGAAGCCGTCTACCGAACGCTTCTGCCCCAACAAGCAAACGTCATACAAAAGGCGGATCGCGCCGTTCTTGCAAACACAGATACAGAGGCCAATGCCACACCGGCCGAACGCGCAGCAGGCATCGTGGCGGCCCTGCTGATGGGCGATCAGCGCGCCATCACCCAGCCTGACTGGGATATTTTTCGCATCACTGGCGTATCGCATCTGTTGAGTATCTCGGGGTTGCACATCACACTGTTTGCCTGGCTGGCAGGTGGCTTGATGGGCACCCTGTGGCGGCAAAGCGCCCGGCTGCGCCGGCCTGCCCTATGCCTGTGGCTGGCAGCCCCGCTGGCAGCAATGTGGTGCGGTATGGCACTGGCCACGGCTTATGCCTGGTTCAGCGGCTGGGGCGTTCCGGCGCAACGCACCTGCATCATGCTGCTGACGATAGCCCTGTTGCGCACATGGGGTATGACATGGCCCTGGCAGGCGATTCTGGCGACGGCTGCTGCCACGGTCTTGCTCATCGACCCATGGGCCCTGTTGCAACCGGGGTTCTGGCTCAGCTTTGTAGCCGTTGGGGTGCTTTTTGCCACCGTGCCTCCTGCCCGCGCAGCCAGCCAATGGCATCAGAAACTGAAGCAGGCCATTGCCGGATTCCTGCGCGCGCAATTAGCCATCATGCTGGTACTGACACCGCTCTCGCTGCTGCTGTTCGGCCGGGTTTCGGTGATCGGATTTCTGGCCAACGCCCTGGCGGTGCCACTGATCACCTTCGTCGTCACACCGCTGGTGCTGCTGGGCACGGCCTGGCCCGCATCGTGGCACCTGGCCTCGGCCTTGCTGCAGATGTTGATGGCCCTGCTGCAACAGTTGGCGGCCATTCCCTGGGCCAGCTACCAGGTGGCCCTTGCACCCTGGTGGGCGGGCGCTGCAGGTATTGCAGGCGGGCTGCTGCTCATGTTGCGCCTGCCCTGGCCGTGGCGTCTGGCCGGCGCACTCAGTTTGCTGCCGGCGTTACTGTGGCAGGCGCCGCGGCCGGCGCAAGGCCATTTCGATCTGCTGGCGGCCGATGTGGGGCAAGGCAGCGCCGTACTGGTGCGCACCCGCACCCACAGCCTGCTGTACGACGCCGGACCGCAATACAGCGTCCGCAGCAATGCCGGAGAACGCATCGTGCTGCCCTTGCTGGGCGCCCTGAACGAACAACCCGGCTGGCTACTGCTCAGTCATCAGGACAACGACCACGCCGGTGGCGCGGCCAGCCTGCTGCAGGCCCATCCGCAGATGCAGGTTCTGGGGTCAGTCGAAACCAGCCACCCCCTGCAACAGATGCGCGCGATCATGCCCTGCACTGCAGGACAGACCTGGCAGTGGGACGGCGTGAACTTCACGGTGCTGCACCCTCCTGAAAGCG
>JAGPIR010000158.1 GCA_018054915.1 Allobrachymonas sp. | reverse complement strand
GCGGCCAGCGAACCGCCACCTGCAGGTTGGTGACTTGTGCGAGGCTGAAGGGCAGGTCGGACCAGGTCAGCTGCGGCCAGGCAGAGGCCGGACGTGTCTGTCCAGGAAGAATGACCAATTCGCCCTGCGCAACCTCCAGGCGTTCAATGTGTCGTCGCGCCAGCGAGTAATCGGCGTCAATGTTTCGCAGCACAAACTCGAAACGGTCGCCGGCTGCGCTGTGATACACGCCGCGCACTTCGCTCAGATGTGCCTGTCCGGAATTGACGGATGCAATATCAACGTGGATGGTTTCCAGATCCGGGATGTTCAGCCAGCGCTCTGCAGCCAAGCCGATCAATCGTGGCAGGAATAGCCAAACGAGCAACGCGGCCAGGGCCAATGCCGACAGTCCATATGCAGCGATGCGGAGCCGTGGGAGATTCATTCGGTGATTTCAGGCATGAAGGGCAGGGGTTCGGAAAAATGCATCAACGTTTGGCAGACTGTCTTGAAGCCACACCTTTTGCCGGGTATGGGGCGATTTGCTGCGAATCATAGATGGATTCTCCTTGTCAACGGTTTTCCCGTGGTGTTTCCTGCAACGCATTGTCTGTTGGACAGCCGGTGCGGCGAATGCATCTCGAGTGGCCTGATTGCCCAGACGATCAAGTCGTGCATTTTTTCAAAGGGCGAGCGGGGGTTCATGTGGCCGGGTTCATGCAAATTTTTTCCCCAAAATACGGGACCAACCCTGTGGAAAACCATTGGAACAACTCGTGAGAACGTTGCTGGCTCTTGGGTTGGCAGATGATGCACAAAAAACAGGCAGAGGGGCTACTCTGGTGCAGACCCGGTATGCGCATGGCGTGCGGCACACGGCGGAATTCTCCTGCGCCAATCTGCACCCTGCGTGGGACTGTTGTTTGTGAGGCCGATAGATTTTGGCGGAGATTGCCCCTACACTCAGTCATCGGCCGGCTTGACTGGGACATCCGGGGCGCGCAGGCCGGTTTTGAGGAGTCAAAGAATGAAAATCATTTTTCTCGGTGCGGCGCGTGAAGTGACGGGTTCTTGCTATCTGGTCGATACCGGCAACGTCCGTTTTCTGGTGGATTGCGGCATGGTGCAGGGCGGGCGTGATGCCGAGGCACGCAACAGCGAGCCGTTTGCGTTTGATCCGAAGTCGATAGATTTTGTATTGTTGTCGCATGCACACATTGATCACAGCGGCCTGCTGCCCAAGCTGACTGCGGCCGGCTACCAGGGACCCATTTATGCCACTGCCGCTACGGCAGATTTGCTGGGTGTGATGCTTCCTGACAGCGCTCACATACAGGAAAGCGAAACACTGCGCGTAAAACACCATGACAAGCCGGGACGGCGCGGTGAAGCCGCGCCCAAGCCTGCTTACACTTTAGAGGATGCGCGTGCATGCCTGCGGCAAGTGCGTTCCGTCACCTACGACCAGGATTGGCAGCCGCACGCCGATGTGCGCTGTTGTTATCGCGATGCCGGCCATATTCTGGGATCTGCCATCGTTGAGATTTGGGTCAGTGAGCGTGGCCAAACGACCAAGCTCGTGTTCAGCGGGGATTTGGGTCAACCAGCGCGCCCGATTTTGCGCGACCCGACGTTCATCAATGAAACAGACATTCTGGTGATCGAATCCACCTACGGCAACCGCAATCACAAATGCATGGAAGATTCGCAAGAAGAACTGGTCGGGATATTGAAGCGTACCCTGCCGCGCGGCAATGTCATCGTGCCTGCGTTTGCCGTGGGACGCACCCAGGAAATCCTGTACGAATTGAACCGCTTATCCCGTGACGGATTGGTGAAGGACCTGAAGATATTCGTCGATTCACCCATGGCTACTGAAGCCACCCGCATCACCCGGCAACACATGGAACTGTTCGATGCGGAGGCGAAAGAAATGTCTGTGTGGCGATCGCAAGGTAATAATTTGCCATATATCCATTTCACGGAAAGTGTTGAGGAGTCCAAAGCGCTTAACAAGATTCGTTCCGGGGCCATCATCATTTCGGCCAGCGGCATGTGTGATGCTGGTCGCATCAAGCACCATCTGCTACAAAATCTGCCAAGATCCGAATGCAGCATCCTGATTGCCGGATTCCAGGCACAGGGAACGTTGGGCCGGCGCCTAGTCGACGGAGAAAAAAAGGTGCGGATATTTGGGGAAAACATTCCCGTTCGCGCCAGCATACACACCGTCGGTTGTTTGTCGGCGCATGCAGACCGGCAGGCGTTGCTGGACTGGGCCGGGCATTTCCGCCTGCCGCCCAAACATACGTACGTGGTGCATGGCGAGGAAAATACCGCCCTTGAATTTGCCGACACGCTGCACGCGCAGTTCGGGTGGGACGTCACGGTTCCGGAACTCGGCGCAATTGCTCACTGGGAAGGCTAGAAATCACCGCAATGGTGTGAAATTTGCCTGTTTCCGGTCACTTCCGGCCTTGCTTCGATCTGAAACGCAAGTATTGGGCAGTGGATTGTTCCGGGTGCCAACCAGAATCCCAGTTTGCGCCGGTATGGCGCTTCACGGCTTCTGGGGGGCGTTCTGCAATGGCGGAGCGAATGCCTCTTTTTTACTTCGGCTGCCGCAGGGCCAGGTTGAGTTGATCAATAATCACCGCCCAGTCCGCGTCCTTGCACAATTCTTCCCGCAGCATTTGTGTTTGGCTGCTGGTCCAAAAGGGAGCATCTTCCAGCCTGACGCTGTCTGCCAGCGGCGCATGCGTATGGATGAATGCCCGGATCGATTCCGGATCATTGGGCAAGCCCAGTTGTTCAAACAATGCGGTAAAACGATGCAAAAACATCTCCATGTCTTCTCTCCGGCTGAATACGCTGCAGCATACCATTGGCCAGCAACAGTGATTGGTGGTCATTAAGTGACTTCACGCGTAGCGGCAAATGGTTCATACTCAAGTCCTGTCAAAACGCAGTCTCCAGCACTATGTCGCGTTCTAAAAAATCGTTCAAGCTTGTTGTCATCGACCGGGATGGCACGATCAATACTTTGCGCGAAGGCTTTACCAGGGTGCCCGAAGAGTTTGTTGCGGTGCCAGGCGCGCTCGAAGCCGTGGCCCTGCTCAACCGGGCGGGCTGGCATGTGGTGATTGCAACCAATCAGCCCGGGCTTGGGAGGGGGGTGCTTGACATGACGGCGCTGAACGCCATTCATGCGGAAATGCACCGGCAACTGGCTGCGGCGGGTGGGCGCATTGATGCCATTTTTTTCTGCCCACATGGGCCGGAGGAATCGTGCGATTGCCGTAAACCGGAACCGGGCCTGCTGCTGCAAATTGCTGAACGCTATGAGCTTCAACCAGAGGATATCCACATGGCTGGCGATGCATGGCGGGACGTGCAGGCAGCCAGTCAGGCCGGATGCCAGCCGCATCTGGTTTGTACAGGAGAATGTGCCGCATGGCGCGGACGGACCTTGGACGCTTCCTTTCCGGCGGGCACGCTGGTGCATGATGACTTGCTGGCGTTTGCCCGTTATCTGCTAGCGCAGGAAGAAGAACAGCTCCTGCGCAAAGAGGCCGCCCACCAAAGCGCCAGTGCGTAAGGGGCAAGGCGGTTGCTGAACATGCAATCCAGAAAAGACTGCGCTGATGCTGAAACCGGTGTACGCCAGTTGGTGCTGGACTGGGGGGACGGATGCTCAGGCAGCACCGTCCGGCAGGCCGGTTCCATGACGGAACAGCATACGCACAATGCCCAGGAGCCGGTTGCCACGGCATTTCCTGCGCATCTGTCTCAGGCGCAGGAACCTGCGCCCGCATCGCCCACCTTTGCGGCTCCAACCTCCATCGCCGCTCTGACCGAGTTGCACCATCCATGCGCCAATCGCCAGATCGTACTGACCAGTCATGCCTTGGGCTACTGGTTGAAGCGCAGCCGCCGCCGCACCGTGGGCATGCGCGTGACCGCGC
>JAGPIR010000157.1 GCA_018054915.1 Allobrachymonas sp. | reverse complement strand
AAAGTAAGAATAACCTCTCATCCGGCAGTACTGGATCGATCTTCAACAGCATGCGCTTAATCATGGATTCTTTTATCTCTTTTTTTGATGGATTGTCCATTTTTAAAAACATGTATATCCAGAATACGGTGACGCCGGTTGTTCTGGGCATGGCAACAAGCATGGCCTTCTGTCTGTTGATCGTATGGACCCAGCGGTGGCACAACGCCTTAACGTCCGACTATCTGAACGGAGCCCAGAAGCTGCACACAACCGCCACGCCACGCGTAGGAGGTGCGGCCATTTTTTTGGGACTATTGATCGCTTCCTCTCAGGCATTTGATCTGGTCTCGCCCATCCTGGATGATGTGCTGATTGCAGGAAGCCCGGCATTTGTATTCGGTTTTGCCGAAGATCTGAGCGGCCGCATCAGCGTCAAATGGCGTTATCTGGCAACGGTTGCCTCGGGCATCCTCTTTGTCTGGCTGCATGAGCATTCCCTATCGCTTTACTTGATATCCGGACTGAACTGGTTCATGCAACTGAAAGGGCTTTCGGTCCTCTTCACAATCGTAGCCATAGCCGGCCTGGCTCAATCGATCAATATCATCGATGGGCTCAACGGCCAAGCCAGCCTGATGTCGTTCTTTGCTTTTTCAGGCTTTGCCCTGATTGCCTATCTGGTTGGGGACTACGCCCTGAGTGCTTGCTGCCTGATATTGGCCGCAGCCGTTTTGGGATTTTTTTGCGTCAATTGGCCTTTCGGCAAAATTTTTATGGGTGACGGTGGGGCCTACTTCATTGGTTTTGCACTGGCTGCGATGGCGATTTTGCTGGTCGAGCGCAATTACCCCGTTTCAGACTTTGCAGTGCTGCTGATCTGCGTACACCCCGTGACCGAAGTTCTTTTCAGCATGTACCGCAGAGCGGCATCCGGCGCAAGCATCACCCAACCGGACCGGCTGCATTTTCATACCTTGCTGAAAATGCGCTATATCCGCCGGTGGTTTGGCCACTGGCCGAATGTCGCAAGGAACTCGATCGCAGGCGCGACGATGTCTTTATTCACCTTGCTTGCGGTCATACTTGCCGCCTTGAGTTACAAAAATGTGATGCTTTCGGCGTTTTTCTTCGTTGCGATGGTCGCCATGTATGTCACGCTGTACACCCGCATGGCCCGCTTTGGATGGCACAAACCCAAGCGTTCGAAAATGCCTCGTGCCCATGCACGCTCCAACGCCCAAAGGACTGGCCGCCACCAGCCACCAGCCACCAGCCACCAGCCTTGACTCCACCCGTGCAGGGAATCCGCGCCTGCGCGCGCCCCAATCCTTTCAGGCTTAGCGTCCCTTAGCGGCTGCAACCAGCCGCATCGGTTGTCAATCGCGCCGAATATCCATCCGGCAGCCGTCGATTGCGTGAAAGACCCTGCTCCCGCATTAAAGCGGAACAAATCTTTATGAATCGCTTGGTCTAAAATCCAAAGGTTTTTTGACTACCGTTTATCCATTGGCCGACTGTGACCGATTCATTTGAAATCAAGGGTGCGCAACTGACATCCGTGGCCCTCATCCTCAAATCCAGTGATCTGGCGCAAGTGGGGGGAGATCTGCTGGCACAGTATGGGCCCGCTGGCGAGAGTGCCGGATTTTTTGATGGGGATCTGCTGGTGTTGGATTTCCAGCGATTGGAACAGGCGGATGTCGCTGGCTCTATTGCCGATCTCGTTCTGACGCTCGATGCCTGTCGCCTGAAGGCGGCCGCCTTCAGGCACGCTTCGGATATGATTGCCGCCGCCTGTCTGGCCTGCGGCCTGACGGCCATTGCCCCCGAAATCCCTCGCAAACAGCCCGCCAAACAGTCGCCACGCAAGGCAGCCGCGCCGGTGGAAATGGTGCGGGAAGTGGCTCACGAAGGGGTGCGTGATGGGGTCCGAGCGGTTGCGGCTCCCGGGACTCTGGTCATCGACAAGCCCGTGCGTTCGGGCCAGAAGATTTACGCCCGCGGTGCGGACCTGGTCATGCTGGCCATGGTCAACGCCGGCGCGGAAGTAGCGGCTGATGGCAATATCCACGTCTATGCGCCGCTGCGTGGCCGGGCCATGGCAGGGGCCAGCGGCAACACCCAGGCGCGGATCTTTTCCCTGTGCATGGAGCCGGAACTGATTTCGATTGCCGGGATTTACCGCACCAGCGAGCAGTTGCTGCCCCCAAACATTCAAGGCAAGCCGGCCCAGGTCCGGTTGAGTACGGACGGTGGCGATAAATTGCTATTTGATCCCCTGAATTTCTGACTTTTTGAAGGACTCCAAAACCATGGCAAAAATCATTGTTGTCACTTCTGGCAAGGGGGGCGTGGGCAAGACCACGACCAGCGCCAGTTTTGCGGCCGGTTTGGCGCTGCGCGGACACAAGACTGCGGTTATTGACTTCGATGTCGGCCTGCGCAATCTCGATCTGATCATGGGCTGCGAGCGCCGCGTGGTTTATGACCTTATCAATGTCATACAGGGCGAAGCCAATCTGCATCAGGCCCTGATCAAGGACAAGCAGTGCGACAACCTCTACGTGCTGGCGGCCTCCCAGACCCGCGACAAGAACGCACTGACCCAGGAAGGCGTGGAGAAGGTTCTCAACGATCTGGCGGCCATGGATTTCGAGTACATCGTCTGTGATTCGCCAGCAGGCATCGAGGGCGGAGCCATGATGGCCATGTATTTCGCCGACGAGGCGCTGGTGGTGACGAACCCGGAGGTCTCCTCGGTGCGCGATTCAGACCGCATCCTGGGGATGCTGGCCAGCAAAACGCGTCGTGCCATCGAGGGAAAGGCTCCAATCAAGGAGCACTTGCTGATCACCCGCTACAACCCCGCCCGGGTGGACCAGGGGCAGATGCTGTCGCTGGAAGATATTCAGGACATCCTGCGCATCCAGCTGATTGGCCTGATTCCCGAGAGCGAGACCGTGTTGCAGGCCTCCAACCAGGGTGTGCCTGCCGTGCACATGACCGGCAGCGATGTGGCCGAGGCCTACAACGACGTGATCGACCGCTTCCTGGGTCAGGACAAGCCGCTGCGGTTTACCGAGGCCCCCAAGCAGGGCTTTCTGAAACGTCTGTTTGGAGGGTAATCAGCATATGTCTCTCTTTTCGTTTTTTCTGGGTGAAAAAAAGAAAACATCCACTCTGGCCAAGGAGCGCTTGCAGTTCATCCTGATGCATGAGCGCAGTGCGCGCACGACTGCTTCACCAGATTTTTTGCCAGAGCTGCAGCGCGAGCTGATTGCTGTGATCGGCAAATACATCAAGATCGACCACAAGGACATCAAAGTCAATCTGGAGCGCCAGGACAATATGGAGGTGTTGGAGGTCAAGATCGAATTGCCGGAGAACCGCAGCTAATTCTGCCCGGTTCGGCTGGGGACGTCTGGATTGGCGCAAGACGTTCCTGGCCTGACGCACGGCCCTCACACACCGCCCGATCAAGCGCTGATGGTGATTGCCGGCCAGGCCACAGGCACCGGTTTCTGGGCCCTGTCGGTCCCGGCTGGATAAACCGGGTTTGCAGGCAAGCGCTGATCCCTGCTGACTCCCCTTGCAATCGTTGGGGTTCCCGTCTGAATGATTGGAACAGCAGTCCGCGTCCGTTCGTTACGCCATTGAGTTGCTGGCGCCCGCCCATGCGCCACTGCCTGACGTGAATTGCGGTATATTGCGCACTTTTTTGGCAACTCGCATGTTCAGAACCCTGCTCAAATCCAAAATCCACCGGACCCATGTCACCCACTGCGAACTGCATTACGAGGGCTCCTGCGCCATCGACGAAGACCTGCTGGATGCGGCCAATCTCGCAGAAAACGAGCAGATCCATATCTGGAACGTCAACAACGGCGAGCGCTTCATCACCTACGCCATTCGCGCAGCGCGTGGCAGCGGCATCATTTCCGTCAACGGTTCGGCGGCGCGGCGGGCGTCCTGCGGTGACCTGCTCATCAT
>JAGPIR010000012.1 GCA_018054915.1 Allobrachymonas sp. | reverse complement strand
CAGCCTCTTTCCGGTTTGCCCTCACTGGTCGGCCTTCGCGTTCGCCTTCGCGCGACTCGGTGGCACACATGGCAGACTTTGACCTCACTTGGCGCTCCAGGCGCTCCAATGATGACATTTGAAACATTAGGACTGGCTCCGGCCATCGTCAAAGCCGTGCACGAGATCGGCTACACCGCCCCCACGCCCATCCAGCAGCAGGCCATTCCGCTGGTTCTTGAAGGCCATGACCTGCTCGGCGGCGCCCAGACCGGCACCGGCAAGACGGCCGCCTTTACGCTGCCGATGCTGCACCTGCTCAACAGCCGGCCGGCCCCGCGATCCGGCGTGGTTCGCGCCCTGGTACTGTGCCCCACCCGCGAGCTGGCAGCCCAAGTGGAAGAATCGGTGCGCGATTACGGCAAGCACCTGGATATGGCTTCTGCCGTGATCTTTGGCGGCGTAGGCATGCAACCCCAGATCAGCCGCATCAAAAAAGGCCTGGATATTCTGGTGGCCACGCCGGGCCGTCTGCTGGACTTGCACGGCCAGGGCGTGCTGGATTTGTCAGGCGTGGAAATTCTGGTGCTGGATGAAGCCGATCGCATGCTGGATATGGGTTTCATCCATGACGTGAAAAAAATACTGGCGTTGCTGCCTGCAGACAAGCAAAGTTTGTTGTTTTCTGCCACTTTTAGCGGGGACATCCGCGAACTGGCTGCTTCCCTGCTGCGCAATCCACAGCAAGTACAGGTCACACCGCCAAACACCACGGTGCAGCGCATCGCCCAGACCATCTATCCCGTTGGACGCAACAGGAAAAAGGACTTGCTGGCGCACATCATCGAGCAAAACGGCTGGAACCAGGTGCTGGTATTCACCCGTACCAAATTCGGTGCCAACCACGTCGCCGAGTACCTCAACAAACACGGCATCAGCGCCATGGCGCTGCACGGCAACAAAAGCCAGACGGCGCGCACGCAGGCACTGGCCGACTTCAAGAGCGGCGCATTGCGCGCACTGGTCGCCACCGACATTGCCGCACGCGGTATTGATATTGATGACTTGCCACACGTCGTCAACTATGAAATTCCGAACGTGCCTGAAGACTATGTGCACCGCATCGGACGCACCGGCCGCGCAGGCACCGAAGGCCAAGCCGTCAGCTTCGTCTGCATGGATGAAGAAGGCTTCATGCAAGCCATCGAGCGCTTCACGCGCCAGCAGATCCCTGTGCAGGCGGTTGAAGGTTTCGGTCCCGAAGAAGGCGAAAAGGCCGAACCCATTGCCATGGGCCGGCAGACCCTATGGGGCGGAGCAGGCTCCCCCCCTGGCCGAGCGACCATGGCCGCTGCAGCGCGGACCGCGCGCCAGGAAATGATGCAGCGCATCCGCGAAAAGCGGACGACAGAGAAAAGCGGCCCGACAACGCCAACGGCAAAAACGCCAACATCCGCAACCGACAGGCAACCACCCGAAGATGGACAGCCAACTGATGGCGACGGCAATCCCTTGTCACGCATGGATCGCCCGCCGCGCAACCGGCAGCGCCGCAACCGTTTCCGCAGCGGCGGCGGCGGACAGCTCGCCCCCAAGTCAAACACCGAGACGGCAGGACGCTTTCCTTCAGACGGACAGCGCAGCAACGGCGATGCAAATCCTGCGCGCCGGCAAGGCAATCGGCCAGCGGCAGGCCGCCCACGCCACGCCGACGAGGACGCTCAGCCGCGCAGCCATGAAAGCACCCTGTTCAAGACCCACCGGGACGAATTCAAACCGCCGCGCAACAAGGGCAGCAGCGGACAGCCTGATCCGCTGCGTACCAGTGTGGACGGGATCCGCAGCCGCAACCGCAATTCCATTGCCAGCTCCGGCAAGCAGCGACGCGGCCCCGGAGGCTGGAACAGCTAACAGGGCCTGACGCCCGCAATTGACGAGGTTGTTGTGTCGCGTCATAGCCTGCAACATCTGCCCGGTATTCTTGCCTTTGCGCACAGCCTGCTGCAATCCGCACTGCGGCCCGGAGATCGTGCGCTGGATGCCACCGCAGGAAACGGACACGATACGCTGCTGCTCGCCCAATGCGTAGGCGAGAGTGGCAGCGTGTATGCGTTTGATGTACAGGAAAGCGCGCTTGCTGCGACCAGAAGCCGTTTGCAACAAGCCGGGCTACTTCCGCGCGTAACCCTGATCGCCGATAGCCATGTCAATATGCAGCATCACATTGCACCGGGATTGCAGGCTGCGGTCTTCAATCTGGGTTATTTGCCCGGCAACAACAAAACAGTTACAACGCATGCATCCAGCACACTCGCCGCCTTGGAGCAAA
Organism: Allobrachymonas sp.; assembly: GCA_018054915.1. GTDB lineage: Bacteria > Pseudomonadota > Gammaproteobacteria > Burkholderiales > Burkholderiaceae_C > Brachymonas. The sequence goes on along the minus strand of JAGPIR010000012.1, from coordinate 12,019 downwards.
TGCTTGACCTGTTGCGGCCCGGCGGCATTGTGGTGCTGGTGGTGTACTGCGCCCATCCCGGCGGAAATGAAGAAAGCAACGCTGTCCTGAACTGGGTGCAGGCGCTGGACGCCCGGCAGGCTGTGGCCGTGCGCTACAACCTGGTCAACCAGGACGGTTCACCCCCCTATGTGCTGGCACTAGAAAAACGTTCACACGCTTTGCCCTCTTAGGTTTGATGGCGGCGGTGTGTATGGCGTCCCCCCAAAAACACCAATGCCCATCCGTCATTCCAGTGAACCAACGCCAAAGGCCGAACCCTAGGCCGTCTCAATATTCTTGCGCAACAGCATGGCGTCGCCATAGCTGAAAAACCGGTAGCGTTGTGCGATCGCATGGCGATACAGGGCCATGATGTGACCGTGACCGGAAAAGGCGCTCACCAGCATCAGCAAGGTGCTTTGAGGCAAATGGAAATTGGTGAGCAGCATATCGACCACGGCAAACCGGAAGCCCGGCGTGATGAAAATGCATGTTTCACCACTGGCCTGCCCCGTGCTGGCCCAGCTCTCCAGTGCACGCACGCTCGTGGTGCCAACGGCCACCACGCGCCCGCCACGCGCCCGGCAAGCGGCAATGGCCCCGATAGTGGCTGCGGGTACGTGGTAGCGTTCGCTGTGCATGACGTGTGCGCTCAATTGCTCGGTCTTGACCGGTTGAAATGTGCCCGCGCCCACGTGCAGCGTCACGCTTGCGCGCGCAACACCCAGCGCGTCCAACCGTGCCAGCATGGCCTCATCGAAATGCAGCGCCGCAGTGGGTGCGGCCACTGCACCGGGGTTGCGCGCAAAAACGGTCTGGTAGCGGCGCTCATCATCGGCATCATCCGCATGGGTGATATAGGGCGGTAACGGCACGTGGCCGTACTGCGCCATCAGCGCGTAAGGATCGGCACTGAACTGCAAGCGGAACAAAGCCCCATGGGCGTCCGGCCAACGCCCAAGAACCGTAGCAGTAAAACCACCATCCATGTGCAGCACAGCGCCTGCAACCGGTTTTCTGCTGGCTTTCATGTGCGCGGTCACGGTGTTTGCCGTGTCCGCTTCGTGCAGCACGCGCTCGACCAGCAACTCCACCTGGCCACCACTGGGCTTGCGCCCAAATAGCCGGGCCTTGATGACCTGCGTGTCGTTAAAAACGAGCAGGTCTCCGGCACGCAGCAGACCGGGCAAGTCGCGGAACATGCGGTCCGCCGCAACGCTGCCTGATCCGTCGAGCAGACGCGAACCGGTGCGCTCAACCGCCGGATGCTGGGCGATCAGCTCCGGAGGCAAATCAAAGGCGAAATCCTGCAGGACAAGGGGACGGGATGAAAAAGTCATGACGCAACACACGCAGCGCCAACATCAACCCACTACAGGCAAGACGGACAAAGCTTGCCCCAATTCTTTTTCATCGTAGTTTTCATCCTTGAGCTGGCCTTCCAGGTATTTGGTATAGGCGGTCATGTCGAAATGGCCGTGGCCACTCAGGCAGAACAGAATGGTTTCCGCCTTGCCTTCGCGCTTGCAGCGCAGGGCTTCTTCTATCGCGCCCTTGATGGCATGGGTGGACTCTGGAGCAGGAACGATGCCTTCGTGCCGCGCAAACAGCACACCCGCAGCAAAGCATTCGGCCTGGCCGTAGGCCACGGCCTCCATCAAGCCCAACTCCTTGACGTGCGACACCAGCGGCGCCATGCCGTGGTAGCGCAACCCTCCGGCATGGAAGCCCGGTGGTGTGAAGGTGCTGCCCAGTGTGTGCATCTTAGTCAGCGGAGTCAGGTGCGCCGTGTCGCCGAAATCGTACGCGTACTTGCCCCGTGTCAGAGTCGGGCATGCAGCAGGCTCCACCGCCACAATGCGCGGCTTGGGACCGCCGCGCAAACCGTGGCCGATAAACGGAAAGGCAATGCCCGCAAAATTGCTGCCGCCGCCCGTACAACTGAGCACCACATCGGGCCAGGCGTCGGCCATTTCCATTTGCTGCATTGCCTCCAGCCCAATAATGCTCTGGTGCAGCAACACATGATTGAGCACAGATCCGAGGGCATATTTGGTGTCATCGCGCTGCGCGGCAATTTCCACCGCCTCACTGATGGCAATGCCCAGGCTGCCCGGATGGTCGGGGCGTTCTGCCAGCACACGGCGGCCATAATCGGTTTCCATGCTGGGCGAAGGCACGCAGCGCGCCCCGTAGGTTTCCATTACCGCGCGGCGGTAGGGTTTCTGGTCGTAGCTCACGCGCACCTGGAAAATTTGCACGTCCAGATCGAACAGGGAACCGGCAAAAGCCAGCGAAGTACCCCATTGGCCCGCACCGGTTTCCGTCGTCAATCGCCTGACCCCTGCTTCTTTGTTATAGAAAGCTTGAGGAATGGCGGTGTTGGGCTTATGGCTTCCCGCCGGGCTGACCCCTTCGTATTTGTAAAAAATCTTGGCAGGCGTGCCCAGCGCTTTCTCCAGACCCAACGCTCGGTGCAAAGGCGCTGGCCGCCACATGCGCAGCACGTCCCGCACGGGCTCTGGTATGGGGATTTCACGCTCGGTGGAAACCTCCTGTTCGATCAGGCTCATGGGGAAAAGCGGCGCCAGATCGTCAGGCCCGATAGGTTGCATCGTGCCGGGGTGCAGCACCGCTGGCGCCGGTTGGGGCAAATCAGCCTGGATGTTGTACCAGGCGCGCGGCATCTGGTCTTCGTCGAGCAGGTATTTAATGGTAGTCATGCAATCTCCAGCACAGGCATTGGGGAATCAGGTCGGCTGATTGTGACCGCACACTCTTGCGTCAACCCGACAGATTCGCAGTATGCAAGTGTAGAGCATGGCCTGTTGCGGCCACCTCCGGGTTACTGCGAACGCATGCCATCGTCACACCTCTGAAAGCCCGTCCGATGTTTGTCACTGCATGCGCCTGCGGCTCCAACCGTTTTCCGACGGCCGTTTCGCGACAGTGACCCCACTGTCCATAAGGCAAAATCCTTGTGCGAGAATCAAAAAGTACATATCAGTGCAACCGACCCTCTCAATTCGCAAAGGAGCCCTCGCATGGAACACCAGTTGCCGCCGCTGCCCTACCCGATCGATGCGCTGGAGCCGCATTACAGCAAGGAAACGCTCGAGTACCATCACGGCAAGCACCACAAGGCTTATGTCGACAAGCTCAACGAACTGCAAAAAGGCACCGAGTTCGAGACCATGACGCTCGAAGACATCATCAAGAAGGCCAGTGGTCCCATTTACAACAACGCCGCCCAAATCTGGAACCACACCTTTTTCTGGAATAGCATGAAGCCCAACGGCGGCGGAGAGCCCGCAGGCGCCCTGGCCGATGCCATCAACAAGAAATGGGGAAGCTTTTCCGCTTTTCGCGACGCCTTCATCAAGGCTGCTGTCGGCAATTTCGGTTCCGGCTGGACCTGGCTGGTGAAAAAGGCCGATGGTGGCGTGGACATTGTCAACATGGGCGCCGCCGGCACCCCGCTGACCACACAGGACAAGGCCCTGCTGCCAGTGGACATATGGGAACACGCCTACTACATCGACTACCGCAACGCCCGCCAGAAGTTTGTCGAGACATTCCTCGACAAACTGGTCAATTGGGATGGGGTGGCCAAGAATTTTGGTTGAAGCAGCCGTTCTTGCGTACATGAAAAAGGCCGCCTGGAAGGCGGCCTTTTTCTATGCCGATGCGCGCATCGGATACGCCGATCACTGAACAACTAGCTTGAGTGCAATGCGCGTCCTGCCCCAGGCCAGTACCTCTTGCTCGAGCAGATAGTGCGACTGGGGGAAACTGGCCGCCCAGCCTGCAGGAATCGTCAGGACAAACCCGCCCTTGCCCGCAGGGCCTGCCTTTTTTGCCGGTTGCAAAGAAATGCCGGCAATGCGCGGATTACGCCTGGCATGGCAGAAAATGACCGCCAAGCGCAATGCCAACAGGGCCGAGGCAAAGGCTCCTTCGACCCACTCCATGTCCAGCTTGTGCAGCTTGCCGCGATGCCCCAGCACCAGCTGGCTGAGGTGGTGCAGCTCGGACAGAGCGAAACCGGGCGCCTCGGCGTTATCCAGAATATAGGCGCCATGCCGGTGGTAATTGCTGTGGGAAATGTGGGTGCCGATTTCGTGCAGCCGCGCCGCCCAGCGCAGCTTGCGTTCGCGGCGTTCCTGCAATTGGGAATCAAGATGTGGCAATTGGCGATAGAGCGCCAGCGCCGTCCGCTCCACGCGTGCGGCCTGTCCCGAATCAGCTGAAAATTTTTCCATCAGCTTGGTCACCGTCTGTGACCGAATGTCAGTGGCCGGTTGCTGCCGTTTGAGCAGGTCGTGCAACACGCCTTGGCGCAAGGCACCTACCGAAACGTGCATTTCCTTGATTTCCAGCAGGTCGAATAGCGCGCGCAACACGCTGACCCCCCCGCCAATGACCGAGCGGCGATCATCCCTGAGCCCGACCAGATTGAGCGCCGCGGCATTGCGCGCCTGCAACATGCGCTGAACCAGCCAGTCCAACCCCTCGCGCGTTACGACTCCGGGCGGACCACCTGCCGCGCAGAGCAAGTCGCTGACTGCGGATACCGTGCCAGAACAGCCGTAAGCCACATCCCAGTGGTCGGTGCCATAAGCCTCCAGCGCTTCGTCCAATTCTGCCTTGGCGGCCACGACAGCCTTGCGCACGGCGGATGGTGTGAACTCGCCTTTGGGAAAATAGCGCATCGACCACGTGACACTACCGGTCTGGAACGATTCAAGTGTGTGGGCGTGAAGGTTCTTGCCAATGATCAATTCCGTGGATCGCCCGCCTATATCGACAACCAGGCGGCGCTCGCTTGAACGAGGCAGCAGGCTTGCTGCGCCCTGGTAAATCAGCCGCGCCTCTTCGCGGCCCGAAACCACATCAATCGGAACCCCCAGAATCTGGCGGCCATGCTCCAGGAATTCGTCACGGTTGACGGCCTGACGCAGCGTCTGTGTTCCCACGGCGCGGATGTTTTCCTTGCAAAACCCGGCCAGCCGCTCCCTGAAACGTTGCAGACAGGACCAGCCCCGCTCCATGGCATCCACCGACAACACATTGTCTTCATCCAGACCGGCACCTTGCCGCACGGTTTCCTTAAGGTATTCCACGCGCTCAATCTGCCCGCCCTCGTATTTCCCGATTTCGAGGCGAAAGCTGTTGGAGCCCAGATCAATTGCGGCCAGACGGGTACCGTTTTGCATGGTGGTTGGCAACAGGAAAAATAAACAAATGAAACGGTGCAGGCAAATGCCATTTGGATTTGTTCATCATAGGCGGTTTTGCAACACAGGCTCGTGCATTTGTCATGAGGAGCCTCCGTAATCAGATTGACACAATGTTTTTATACATTGCCTGAAGCCGCCTGCTCGAATTCCCCGCGGCTTTTCAACCTTTCTCGAAAAAAAGGAACGCCTCTCATGAAAACAGTTTTCAAAACCGGCATGCTTGGAGTCACTGCGACCCTGGCACTGAACCTTGCCTCACCCGTGCATGCTCAAGACGTAACGGGCGCAGGCGCCTCCTTTCCCGCACCGCTGTATGCCAAATGGACAGCAGACTATGCCAAAAACACCAACACCAAGGTGAATTACCAGTCCGTTGGCTCCAGCGCGGGCATGAAGCAAATCGAATCCAAGACAGTGGATTTTGGAGCGACCGACGAACCCCTGAAGGATGACGAGCTCAAATCCAAAGGATTGGTACAGTTTCCTGCGGTCGTTGGTGGCATTGTCCCCATCGTCAATGTGCAAGGGCTTGCTCCTGGCAAGCTGGTGCTTGATGGACCCACTCTGGCCAACATCTATCTGGGCAAAATCACCAAGTGGAACGATGCTGCCATCAAAGCACTGAATCCCGGCCTGGGTCTGCCCGATGCCGCCATCGCCCCTGTGCGCCGCGCCGATGGTTCTGGTACCACATTCAACTTCACCAACTACCTGAGCAAGGTCAGCCCGGAATGGAAAGAAAAAATCGGTGAAGGCAAGGCCGTGAACTGGCCCGTGGGCACCGGCGGCAAAGGCAACGAAGGTGTCGCCCAATTTGTCGCACGCCTGCCCAACTCCATTGGCTATGTTGAGTACGCTTACGTCAAACAGAACAAGATGAACTATGCACGCATGAAGAACGCCTCTGGCAACGTGGTTGCTCCCGACGAAAATACGTTCAAGGCTGCAACGGCAGCAGCGGACTGGAAAAAATCGTTCTATCAGATCCTGACCAATCAGAGCAGCAAGAACGCTTGGCCCATTACTGCCGCCACCTATATCGTCATGCACGCCCGCCAGGACAAGCCACAGAATGGATCTTCGGTTCTGAAGTTCTTCAATTGGGCGTATGCAAACGGTGACAAGAGCGCACTGGATCTGGATTATGTTCCCATGCCCGCGGAAGTAAAGACTGTCATTGTCCGATCCTGGTCTGGCGTCAAGGACGCCTCTGGCAAGGCGCTTGCGTACAAGTAATCGGCATCATTTAAAGAACCCCCTGCATCGAGATGTGATGCAGGGGGTTTTTACATCAGGGCAATATGACAAAAAAGCGACACGGCCCTGTCACATAATTGTCATTTAATGGTTCTATATTCCCGGCATATAGGCCAAGTCATGAGCGGCCAATTATTCAATACAACAGAAAAGGACTCCCCTGATGACTACCTCGCGCAGAATCGCTCTCTTCGGCATGGCCGCTGGCCTGGTCTTTGGCATCACCGCATGCGGAAAAGAACAGCAGACAACTCAAAAACCGGCCAGTGACGCACAGACTGCACAGTCACAAAGCAGAGGAGCCACGGGCGCGGGCGCTTCGTTCCCGGCGCCACTGTATGCCAAATGGGCCAGTGACTACGCCACCGCCACAGGAACCAAAATCAACTACCAGTCGGTTGGCTCCAGTGCTGGCATGAAGCAAATTGAGGCCAAAACGGTTGATTTCGGCGCCTCCGACGAACCACTCAAGGACGAAGAACTCAAAGCCAAAGGGCTGGTGCAATTCCCCACGGTGATCGGCGGTGTGGTCCCGGTGGTCAATATCACTGGCATTAACCCCGGCGACCTGACACTTGATGGCGTCACCTTGGCCAATATTTATCTTGGCAAGATCACCAAGTGGAACGATCCGGCCATTGCTGCGCTCAATCCCAACGTCAAATTGCCCGATGCCACCATCGCCCCGGTACGCCGTGCCGATGGCTCCGGAACCAGCTTCAACTTCACCAACTACCTGAGCAAAGTCAGCCCCGAGTGGAAAGAAAAAATCGGTGAAGGCAAGGCGGTGAACTGGCCCGTGGGCACTGGCGGAAAGGGCAATGAAGGCGTTGCGCAGTTCGTGGCTCGCCTGCCCAACTCCATTGGCTATGTTGAGTACGCTTACGTCAAACAGAACAAGATGACTTTCGTCAAACTCAAAAACGCCGCCGGCAACGCGGTGGCTCCCGACGAAGCCAGTTTCAAGGCTGCTGCTGCTGCAGCCGACTGGAAAAAATCTTTCTACCAGATTCTGACCAACCAGCCCGCGCCCAATGCTTGGCCCATTACCGCGGCCACCTACATCATGATGCACGCCAAGCAGGATAAGCCTGAAACCGCAACAGCCGTATTGGGGTTCTTCAACTGGATCTATGCCAGCGGCGATCAGACAGCTGCAGCGCTGGACTATGTCCCTATGCCTGCTGATGTAAAAACCGTGATCCTGCAATCTTGGGCAAACATCCAGAATGCTGACGGAAAACCCGTGGCCTACAAGTAAGCATTTGCTTGTTGCGCGTGGTTATGCCCAACCAATCGTCTGTTCCAACAAAATGAGCAAATGCATCATGCCGACTGCAGCCCCCCCGCCCCACGAAGTTGCTGCCAAGGAGACCCAGCAGAAACAACCGGGGCCTGCTCCGGCTCGGCGCACCGGTTTTCTGGCCGATTTGATCTTTGCCAACGCCGCGCGTCTGGCTACCTGGCTGACCCTGTCGCTTTTGATGGGCATCATGCTGTCCCTGATCTGGGGCGCATGGCCCGCCATCCGGGAATTCGGCCCAGCCTTTCTGGTCAGGAGCGCCTGGGACCCGGTCATGGAGGATTACGGCGGCTGGGTCATGATCTACGGCACGTTAACCACTTCTTTCATTGCCCTGCTCATCGCCGTTCCCGTGAGTTTTGGCATTGCACTGTTCCTCACGGAAATGTCTCCGCGCTGGCTCAAGCAACCGCTGGGAACCGCCATTGAACTGCTGGCCGCCGTGCCTTCCATCGTCTACGGCATGTGGGGACTGATGGTGTTCGGCCCCGTGCTAGCCAAGTTCGTACAGGTGCCGCTGCAAGCGATGTTTGACAATGCCCCCGGGCTTTCGAGCCTGTTCAGCGGCCCGCCCGTGGGTATTGGCATACTGCCGGCGGGCATCATCTTGGCGATCATGATCATTCCATTCATTGCATCCGTCATGCGCGACGTGTTCCAGGTTACGCCCACCCTGCTGAAAGAATCGGCCTACGGGCTGGGATCGACCACCTGGGAAGTAATGTGGAAAGTCGTGCTTCCTTATACTAAAAATGGCGTCATCGGCGGCATCATGCTGGGTTTGGGACGCGCCTTGGGCGAAACCATGGCGGTGACGTTTGTCATCGGCAACATGAACCAGCTCACCTCGCTGAGCCTGTTCGAACCCGCCAGCAGCATCACCGCCACGCTGGCCAACGAGTTTGCTGAAGCCTCCAGCGACCTGCACCGCGCCTCCCTCATCTATCTGGGCCTGGTGCTGTTCATCATCACCTTCATCGTGCTGAGCCTGTCCAAGCTCCTGCTCATGCGCCTGCGCAGAAATGAGGGCCGCACATCATGACCAGCCCCGCAGCAAAAAGCCACGATTCCCGCTCCGCCAAATTCAGCCGGCGCAAACTGGTCAACAAGCTGATGCTCAGCCTGTCGATGGCCGCCATGGCCTTTGGCGTGTTCTGGCTGCTCTGGATCCTGATGGACACCGTGCGGCTGGGCATCGGCGGCCTGAGTGTTGAAACGCTGACCGCCATGACGCCCGCCCCCAACGATCCGGGCGGCATTGCCAATGCGATCTTCGGCTCTTTCCTGATGGTGCTGGTGGCCACCTTCATCGGCACGCCCATCGGCATCATGGCGGGCATCTATCTGGCCGAATACGATCCGCGCGGCTGGGTCGGCAACCTCACGCGCTTCGTCAACGACATTCTGCTGTCGGCCCCATCCATCGTTATCGGCATGTTCGTTTCGGTGATTCTGGTGGTGCCGTTCGGCGGATTTTCCGGCTGGGCCGGCTCCATTGCACTGGCTCTGATCGTGATTCCGGTGGTTATCCGCACCACCGAAAACATGCTGAACCTGGTTCCGCCCAATCTGCGGGAGGCCGCCTACGCACTGGGCACACCGAAGTGGAAGGTCATCTGGTCGATCACGTTCAAGGCCGCGCGCGCCGGCGTGGTAACTGGCATTTTGCTGGCGGTGGCACGCATTGCCGGCGAAACCGCCCCACTGCTCTTCACCGCGCTGAACAACCAGTTCTGGAGCAGCGATATGTCCCAGCCCATGGCCAGTCTACCCACCATGATTCTCAAGTTTGCGATGAGCCCCTATGAAAACTGGCAACGCCTGGCCTGGCTCGGCGTCTTTGTCATCACCCTCGCCGTACTGGTCATCAATATTCTTGCCCGTGTGTTGACGCGCACCAAATATTGACCCCCCATACCCCAATCGCCATGAACACTGAACCGACCACCGCACCGCCGAAAATTTCCGTACGCAACCTAAACTTCTACTACGGCAAGTTCCACGCACTCAAGGACATCAACCTCGACATTCCGGAAAAGCAGGTGACCGCCTTCATCGGTCCGTCAGGCTGCGGAAAATCGACGCTGCTGCGCATCTTCAACCGCATGTACGAGCTGTACCCCGAACAGCGGGCCGAAGGAGACATACGGCTGGATGGCGACAACCTTCTGGACAAGAAAAAGGATGTCGCCCTGCTGCGCGCCAAGGTCGGCATGGTGTTCCAGAAGCCCACGCCGTTTCCCATGTCCATCTACGACAACATCGCCTTCGGCGTGCGTCTGTTCGAGAGCCTGGGCAAGTCCGACATGGACGACCGCGTGGAATGGGCGCTGAGAAAGGCAGCCCTGTGGGAAGAAGTCAAGGACAAGCTGAGCCAGAGCGGAGCAGGCCTGTCTGGCGGGCAGCAACAGCGGCTGTGCATCGCACGCGGGATCGCCATCCGGCCCGAAGTACTGCTCCTGGACGAGCCCTGTTCGGCCCTCGATCCTATTTCCACCGCGAAGATCGAAGAACTGATTGCCGAACTGAAAAGCGACTACACCGTGGTCATCGTCACCCACAACATGCAGCAGGCGGCGCGCTGCAGCGACAACACGGCCTATATGTACCTGGGCCAGCTGATTGAATTCGGCGATACCAAGGACATGTTCTTCAAGCCCAAGCGCCAGGAAACCGAAGACTACATCACCGGACGTTTTGGCTGAAACAACCGCACACGCAAGGAGCACGCAATGTCAGAAAAGCATTTGTCGACACAGTTCGACGCGGAACTCAACCATATCAGCGGCATGGTCATGGAAATGGGCGGCCTGGTGGAACAGCAGATGCGCCAGGCTGTCGAGGCCATGATCGACTACAACCTCGCGGCCGTGGCCACCGTATCGGAGAACGAACCGCAAGTCAACGCCATGGAGTTGCAGATCGATCACGAGCTGGTCTCCATCATCGGACGGCGCCAGCCCACCGCGCGCGATCTTCGGCTATTGATTGCCATTTCGCGCATCATTGCCAACCTGGAACGCGCGGGCGATGAGGCCGACCGAATCGCCCGCATGGTGCAACGGATCATCACGGCAGGATCGGGGCGCACGCTGCCATCGACCGAACTGGGCATTGCCGCATCGCTGGCCTCGGACCTGCTGCGCAAGGCGCTGGATGCCTTTGCCCGCCTGGATGTCCCCATTGCGCTGGAAATCATCAAGACCGACGACCTTATCGACAAGGAATACGACGGCTTCATGCGCAAGCTGGTGACCTACATGATGGAAGACCCCCGCACCATCACGTCCAGTCTGGATCTGCTGTTCATCGCCAAGGCGATCGAGCGCATCGGCGACCACGCCAAGAACCTGGCCGAATGTGTGATCTACATCGTCAACGGACTCGATGTACGCCATACGCCCATACACGCCATCGAGTCGCAAATCACCAAGTAAGACGCCATGCACAGGCAGCCCAAAATCCTTGTCGTCGAAGATGAGGCGCCCATCGCCGAACTCATCAGCGTCAATCTGCGGTACAACGGCTACCACGTCACCTGGGTTGCAGATGGCGCCGCAGCCCAGCGCGAAATGAACGCCCAGCTGCCCGACCTGATCTTGCTGGACTGGATGCTGCCAGGCGACAACGGCATCACCCTTGCCAAGCGCTGGCGCGCAGACACCCGCTTCCAATCGGCGCCCATCATCCTGCTGACTGCGCGCAGCGACGAGAATGACCGCGTGACAGGCCTGGACGCGGGCGCAGACGACTACATCAGCAAGCCGTTTTCAACCAAGGAACTTCTGGCGCGCGTGCGCGCAATTTTGCGCCGCAAGACGCCCGAAGCAGCCGACACCACCATCACGCTTGGCGATCTCTCGCTCGACACCGCAACGTACCGCGTGCAATACGCCGATCGGCCCATCCATCTGGGCCCGACCGAATTCAAGCTGCTGCACTATCTGATGAAGCATGCAGAACGCGTGCACAGCCGCACCCAGTTGCTGGATCGCGTCTGGAGCGACCACGTATCCATTGAAGAACGCACGGTCGACGTGCACATCAAACGCTTGCGCGAATCGATGGACAATGCGGCGCACATGATCGAAACCGTCCGCGGCGCGGGCTATCGCATTACCGCTATCAAGCGCTGACGTCCGGCCAGCAGCAACAATACCGGCCTGCATGCAGAATGCGATGAAGCGCGCATTTGTGC
>JAGPIR010000011.1 GCA_018054915.1 Allobrachymonas sp. | reverse complement strand
GACGACCGGCGGCTTCAGGTTCGGCATGACAATGGCGCGGGCAAACTGCGCGGCAGTATGGGCAACCGAGGTCTGCAGATGCACGCCATCGCGCAAATGCACATGCCAGTCATCGGGGCGTGTGAAGGAAATCGAATGGAGCATGGCTGATGCGGAAATATTCATTTAAACAGGCAAACGAGTCTGGGCTCATCATCGAACGTATCATTATCGGCAACAAAAAAGCCGCTTGCGCGGCTTTTTGAAAAAGCAAATCCGTTCTTGTGCATCAAGCAGTTGCCAGATTGTCACCATCGTTGACGGCGTTCAACCAGTATTGCGCATTGAATGGACTGCTCATGCGCAATGCCAGCGGCGAAATATCCACCAGCTTGTCGGTAGGCATTTTTTCTTCGGGTTCCTGGGCCTCTTCGGCTTCTTGCGCTTGTACGACAAGAGCCTGTTTCGCCCGTTCTGCTTGGCCAGCTTGTGCAGAACGGGCTACAGAAAAGAATAGAAGCACCGGAAGGCAACCTTGCGGTCGTTCCAGTAATCAGCCGCCTCCCGGAAAATATCAAGCAGCTGCTCACGCGTTTCCTTGTCAAAACGGGCATTGGTTGGGATTTGCTCCAGTACAACAATGAAACCGGGCTGCGGACCGGATTTGTGTAATGGATCAGTGATGCAATCGTAAAGCGCATCGAAATTCTTGCCAAAATGTGCGGGCAACGTGAACTGTTCGGCAATCGTGTCCAGCACGTCCTGCTTGGTTTGTGCGCCAGCCAGATTGGCATAAAGGAAATGTTGACCAAGTTGCCGGGCGGCTTCCTGCAATTCCGGGACACGAAACGCGCGAATCGACTGCACGATGTTGCTGCGCACGTTGCGCAACGGATTGTCTGGAGGGGTGGGGACAATAGTCACAATGGTTTTGCAGCAAATATGCTGCCTCCTCAGGGTTGCTTTAGGGAACGATTTTCTGAAAACTGGCGTAATGGTCGGCGGTGTAATAGCACACTTCAGGGGAACGTCTGGGTCCACCACAGACAAAACGGCGCGCACCGCGCGTGCGCGCATGGGGAGATGCAACGGTATATTCTCGATAAAATCCCCGTGTCTTTGGTGGCAACAGCCGCTCACGATTGGCAAACACCATGCCATCCTTCACATAAGGAAATGGCCCACCTTGCCAAATTAGCTGGTACACGCGTTTTTCCAGTGCCGGCAACGTCTCCAGCGATACGGTGCCAGAAGCCCTTGCTTCGGCCAGCTGCGTCCGCGTTTCAGCAACAATCGGCGCATGCGCCAGACCAGCCACAGCCGCGGCCGCGGCTGCCGGACTGGCCCAGCAGGAAAACAAGGGCGCCAGACTCAACCACACGCCAACGACCAGACTCTGCCAGCCACAGAAATACCCTTGCCGCTGCAGCATCTGGCCGACGTGACGTTGAGAAAAAGTCCAAGCGGAGCGCATGACAGCCAAAGGAACCGGAAAACGCAGAAAAAACCAAATAGCGCGCCACTCCACCAACGACCACACCTGAAATGGCAAGCCGTTAGTGTGCACCAACCTTTCGCAAAAATCAATAGCGCAGACAAGGACGACTGTTTACAAGGGGATTACCTTTTAGACTTGCCTTGGATGCAAAAGCATGGCAGTCAATACTGAAACGCACCACCAACCGAATATCACCATCTAGTTTTCGCGTTTTATCTATTTTGATGCGAGTTAACAGCATTTGCCGGCAATTATTTGGATTTTTCGGATTTTGCAGCGCGACTGAAGCGCCGTATCAATTACGCAACCCCTTGCCACCTCTCAGCATATGTGCAATGCGTTCCTGGGTTTTGGGGTGCGCAACCAGTGCGACGCATGCCTCGCGCTCCAGCTGCATCAACCGGTCTTCATCAATCAATCGGCCAGCATCTGCATCGCCACCTGTAACAACATGCGCCATGTGGCAGGCGACGTCAAAATCGTACGCACTGATCTGACCTCCGTCGCGCATACCGGCAAGCACTTCCCGAATATGGGCCGCGCCTTCGCGTCCGGCCACCCTGAAGGAACGCTTCAGTGGCGGACGATACCCCATGTTGAACAGCGCCCTCGCCTGTTCGATGGCCACATACAACAGCTCATCCTTGTTGGACACGATCACATCATGGTCAAGCAAATAGCCGGGTTTGCAACTATCCAGCGCACTGGCGCCCACACGCGCCAAGACCATGGCAGAGAAACAGTTGACCAAGAATGGCCACACATCATTGTCAACGCATGTTTCGGCGATTTCGGCCGCACGACGGGCGGCCCAGGTCATCCCTCCCGCCATAGGTGCCAATCCACTGCCAATGCCGGTCAGCCCTAACTGGCTTTCGAAGGCAGCCACCCGTACGCTGCTGTAAAGGGCCAGTTCACAACCGCTTTCCTGGGCTAAGCCATGAATGGCAGCCACCACCGGCACCTGTGCGTAGCGCACACGCAACATAAGCTGCTGGATCTGTTCCTGCATGACTGAAACCGCAGCCGCCCCACCTTCCATGTACGCCGTTTGCAGGGCCTGCAGGTCTGTCCCGGTGCTGAACGACCCGGTACCTGACCAGATCACCAGACCCTGGTGATTGTCTTCAGCCAACGTGATGCCGCGCATCAGCGCCTGAACAACGTCCGGATTGATGGCTTGCATCCGGGTCTTCATGCTGGCAATCAACACGTCGTCGTCCAGGGTCCAGAGACGCACGGCGTCATTTTCTTCCACCGTCCTGCCCGCAGTTGCCGCATCGCGTGACTGACTGCCATAAACGCTTTCAGGGAAATGCTGGCGCTGGTATACAGGCAGATCACGCCGCGGCTCGAATCGCCGTGAGGCCGGATTCCAGGAGCCTTGTGCCGTATGCACCCCTGCGGCGTCTGCCACCGGCCCGCTAAAGACCCATTGCGGCAGTGGCGCATTGCACAACGCCCGGCCTGCCTCAATGTCTTCGCGAATCATCCGGGCCACGTCAAGCCAGCCGGCCTCCTGCCACAACTCAAACGGGCCCTGCCGCATGCCAAAGCCCCAGCGCATCGCCAAGTCGATGTCTCGCGCCGTGGAAGCAATCTCCTGCAGATGCACAGCCGCATAGTGAAAGCTGTTGCGCAAAACCGCCCACAGAAACCGTCCCTGCGGGTCCTGGGCCTGATGCAACAGCCTCAGGCGTTCTGCGGCGGGTTTCTTGAGAATGCGGACATATGCATCATCGGCCTTTTGCCCCGCTGGCACGTAGGTATCGCTGTCTGCAGCGTACCGCTCGATGCCATTACCAGCCTTCCTGAAAAAACCGGTGCGCGTCTTCTGTCCCAAATGTCCTTTCTCGATCAGCCTGGCCAATGCCACAGGCATCCCAAAACTGCCATGAAACGGATCAGTCTCGGCGGACAGGGTTTCCTGCAGGGTCCGGATGACATGCGCCATGGTGTCAAGTCCCACCACGTCGGCAGTCCGATAGGTGCCGGAGCTGGCTCGCCCCAGCTTCTTGCCTGTCAGGTCGTCGACCAGGTCATACCCCAGGCCGAACTTTTCAGCCTCGATCATAGTGGCCAGCATGCCGGCGATGCCCACCCGATTGGCGATGAAATTGGGCGTGTCCTTGGCGCGCACCACGCCCTTGCCCAGCACGCTGGTGCAGAAGGTCTCGAGGTCGTCGAGAATATGTGCCTGCGTCACTGGTGTGGCAATGAGTTCCACCAGATACATGTAGCGCGGCGGATTGAAGAAGTGGATGCCGCAGAAACGCGGACGAATCTCCTCAGGCAGCGTCTGGCTGAGCGTGGTAATACTCAGCCCCGAAGTGTTGGAGGCCAAAATGGCGTGCGGCGCCACATGTGGCGCGATCTTGTGGTACAGGGCGGTTTTCCAGTCCATGCGCTCGGCAATGGCTTCAATCACCACATCACATTCCCTGAGCAAATCCAGGTTTTCTTCGTAGTTGGCTGGCTGGATCAGGTCTGCGTCATTCACTACGCCTAACGGAGACGGCCTGATCGTTTTCAGGTTTTCGATAGCTTTGAGCGCGATTCCGTTCTTATGCCCTTCTTTGGCGGGCAGGTCAAACAGCACCACTGGCACCCGGACATTAACCAGATGAGCGGCAATCTGCGCACCCATCACACCAGCGCCAAGCACGGCGACTTTGCGAACCTGAAAACGTGACATGTTCTGGTTGCCCTTCCTTTTTTCCTGTAGATGCAAACAGCCAACTTCGCAATCATTGTCCTTCAATAAATGCGTTGCGCCTGTCATATCTGCCTTGGCTCAATTCCACCCAACCATTATGCGTAGAGCCCTCCGCCTGGATCGTTGCAATTGCTGCAGGCCGCCGTATACGGCCATCTTCTTCACATCAGCAACTGGCGCAGGCAGGCATCCAGATGCTCGGTGGGCGGGCGCCGGAACTCGGTGCGTACATAACGCTGCATACGGCCGACAGCAAACGCCAGCATGAGCGAACTACGCACCTGGGCATCAACACTGGGCGTGGCGGATGCACCGCTTTCCGCGTCTTGCCGAAGGTGTTTGCGCAGGCTGGACTCGATCTTGTCGAGCATCAGGTTGATGCGTTGCTGCAGCCTTTCGTGCTCCAGCACCAGGGCATCCCCCACCATGACGCGCGCCATACCAGGATTTTTTTCCGCAAACTGCAGCAATAGGCCCAAAATGCGCGGAGCCCGCAAATGCGGTTCGGCCTCGCGTTCGGCAATTTGGTTAATGAGGCCAAAAATGCTCTGCTCGATAAAGTCGATTAACGCCTCGAACATTTGCGCCTTGCTGGCGAAATGACGATACAGCGCTGCCTCACTCACTCCCAACTCGGCGGCCAGCACCGCCGTGGTGATGCGTTCTGCGCCAGGTTTTTCAAGCAATCGCGCCAGCGTTTCAAGAATCTGATTGCGGCGCTCCCCAGGCTGCGGGCGTTTGCGCGCAACGGAGGCAGCGCCGGCAATGCCGGCCTGCGCACCTGGGAAGGATACGTCGTTGGCAGGAGGGGTCATGAGACAGCTTTCTGAAAACTGAACCGATTCTCGCACACCCCATCAAGCGGCAATCATGGCCGCCATACGGCAGTCACTGGCTACGGGATTTACCGGGCTGCCCCATAATGCATGGCTTGCCATTTACACCATCCACCATGACACTGATTCCCGCAACCATCATCACCGGTTTTTTGGGTTCCGGCAAAACCACACTGCTCAAACGCCTTCTCACCGAAGCCCATGGCCAGAAAATTGCCGTCATCGAAAACGAATTCGGCGAAGAGCCCATCGACAACGATATTCTTGTTTCCGATACGGCCGAACAGATCATCCAGATGAACAATGGCTGCGTGTGCTGCACCATCCGCGAAGACTTGCGCAGCACGCTGACCGATCTGGCCGAAAAGCGCCGCAGTGGCACCCTGCACTTCGACCGGGTGGTGATTGAAACCACGGGTCTGGCCGACCCCGGACCAGTGGCGCAAACCTTCTTCATGGACGACGCAGTGGCTGAACAGTACCTGCTGGACTCCATCATCACCCTGGTCGACGCCCGGCATGCACACCAGCAGCTCGACACCCGGCTAGAGGCGCAGCGTCAAGTCGGTTTCGCCGACCAAATTTTCATCAGCAAGACTGACCTGGCATCTGCCGAGGAACTCGCCAGCCTGCAACGGCGGCTGGCGCGCATGAACCCCCGCGCCGAGCAGAAAATCGTGCATTTTGGTCAGATCCCCCTGCAGGAAGTACTGGATCTGCGCGGATTCAACCTCAATGCGCAATTGGAACTGCACCCTGCATTTCTAGCTGAAGAATCTGCACAACAGCACCACACAGGCTGTAATCACCAGCACGCACCGGGCCAAGCGTGCAACCATTCCGGTCATGCTCATACGGAACATGGCCTCCACTGCCACGATCATGCCCACCACCACGCACACGAAGACGATGTGCAGAGCTTTGTTTTCCGGGCAGAACGTCCGTTCGATCCCGCGCGACTGGAAGATTTCCTCGGCGCCATCGTCAATGTATATGGCCCCAAACTTTATCGTTACAAAGGCGTGCTGCACATGCAAGGCACTGAGCGGAAAGTCATCTTCCAGGGCGTGCATCAACTGATGGGCAGCGACCTGGGGGCCGACTGGTCCCCCGAAGAGGCCCGTATCAGCAAAATGGTTTTCATCGGAACCGACCTACCCAAGGACATCCTCCGGCAGGGGTTACAGCAAAGTCTGGTGTGAACATCTACGGACCTCCAGGCGCCCTGCGGAGATTGACTGGGAAATGTCGGCATAAATGGCCTAGAATTGATTAGAGCATAAGGTTATTTTTGGTATAAGGTTGTCGATTCCTTATTTGCATTTCATTGGAAGGTACATGCAGTGACACGCACGACTCAGAAAAACGCCGCCAGTCACGCCAGCAGTGCCACGAGGAAGCAAGTTGTACAGCCTGAATCCATGACATTGAAGAAAGACGCAAAATTGAGCACGAACTGGAAAAAAAAGCCTCCCCACGAACTGACCGATGCGGAAGTGCTGGCCATGCCGGATTCCGAATACATGAATGACGCGCAGTTAGGCTTTTTCCGCCACAAGCTGCTGGTATTGCGCAACGATATCCTCAACAATGCCGGAGAAACTGCGGAACACCTGCGAGAGGACGCCGTGGTGGTGCCCGATCCTGCCGATCGCGCCACCATTGAAGAGGAACATGCCCTGGAATTGCGCACCCGCGACCGGGAACGCAAACTGCTCAAGAAAATTGAACAGTCCATTCAGCTGATCGATTCAGGCGAATACGGATACTGCGACGAAACCGGAGAACCCATTGGCATTGGCCGTCTGCTGGCCCGCCCGACGGCCAATCTCTCGCTGGAAGCGCAGCAGCGCCGCGAAATGAAGCAGAAGATGTTTGGCGGCTGATTGAACGGCCCCCACGGCACAACGGTGTGAATATATTTTCCCCTTTCCCTTCCGCAAGGCATGGCACAGCCTGACAAGAGCCGCTTCCTGAGCAAACTGGCCCGGTTTGTATCCAACCCTACAACCGACTGGTCTGCACTGGATTCCACGCCTTCGGGCTTGTCAGACCATGACCACAAGGAGGCGCCGCCAACATTGACGCAGGCTGAGTTCGTAGCGTTGCAACACCAGCGCCGCAAGCACAACCGCACGATCCGTGTCCAGGAATTCACCCTGTTGCGCCAGAGGCAGGCCACGCCCGGCACGCCGGGCGTACCGTCCGGTCCGAGTTCAGGATCCACGGGTGACGAGGGTGCCTCCACAGCGCCTCCGGCCCTGCCGTCGGCATCAGCCGCCCCTCCCACACGCATTGCGGGCTTCAACGTCGGTCAAATCGACCATATCGAACAACAAATGGCCGAGCAATGGTGGGACCAAGAAGTAGCAGCCCCCCTCGCCGAATTTGCTTCTGTTGCGTCAGCCGAAGAGCTTGCCAAGACACAGATGCTGATCGAGACACAGATAGCGAAATATTCTGTGCCAACCGCACCGGCGCAGGCCGATGTGATTGCTTTTGACCCCGCGTTCTTCAATCCGGCTCCAACGCCTACGCCGGAAATGCCTGCCCCTCCCCCTCGGCCGGCTCACGACAGAGACACCCTAACCGGCGGAATCGGCGAACAAGTGGATTTCACAGACAAGCTGGATCCATTCCAGGCCACGTTTGTGTATCGAGACCCCTCCAGCGCACAGCAGAACAATTGCTCCCAAACGGAAATTTCCGGTACCCCAGTACTGGCAGGCGCTCCTGGCCAAACAGCCTGGCCGCAACATACCGATCCATTCCTGATGGATGCAACTGCCATGCAGGCCGCTTTGCCGGCAATGCCGGATGTCACTTGGCAGAGCGTCATCGCCCCTGTCCCTCCTGCCAACGACGTGGAGGCACTGCCGGCCAGCCTCAACGAGCCGGCAATCCTGTTTGTGCAAGGACGCAGTGACGAAGTCGAAGAACGTTTGGTGGAACTGGCAAAAGCCGAACAGGCCCATGCTGAACAATCCGGGGGACGCGTCGAACCGCATGTACTGCTGGCCTTGCTCGACTTCTACCGCTGCACGGGTCAGGAAGAAAAGTTCGAAATTGCCAGTATCCGGATGGTGCAGCAATTCGATCGTTCGGCACCGCAGTACCGGGGGGCAGACCTTGGTGAAGCCACGCGCATCCTAAGCACCCTGGGATCATTCGCACCCCTTGACCCGGCGGCCCAGGGCAACTGGCGCTGCCCGGCAACGCTGGACTTGACAGATGTCATGCTGCTGCGGTCGCAGCTCATGGCGCAACCCACCCAAGTCTTGCTGGACTGGCAGCCGCTCCAGACCATTCTTGACGATGCTGTCGAACCCTTGCTGGACCAGTTTCGCGACCTTGCCGGACGCAAGATCGATTTGCTGATATGGGGGGGCAGCCGTCTGATGGAATGCTGTCTCCAGAAACTGGAATCCCTTGCAAACAGTCGCGGCCTGGTCTATTCCCAGCTATGGTTGTTGCGGCTGGAACTGGTGCGCATCATGCATGGCCAGCAGACTTTCGACCAGCTTGCGCTTGAGTATTGCGTAGCGCTGGAAGAATCCCCCCCCTCCTGGATGCGTACACGTTGCCATTTCATTGACGCCGACAACGCACTCTCGTTCCTGGATGCGCCACTACACAATGAATCAGCCGCTGCTGCTTCGCAGCCCGAAGATCTGGAGGCCGCGCTCAAGCACCCATTGCAGTGGCAAGGCACCCTGACAGGCAATCTGCAAGCCTTGCTGGATGCAGTCACCGCAGAATGCCAGACGCCCTATTGCGTCATCGACTGCAGCCAGCTTGACATCATGGACTACCCGGCAGCAGCCGCATTGCTGAAATGGCTGATGGAGCCCCAGAATGCCCAACGCCAGATCCAGTTTGTCCAGGTCAACCGCCTGCTGGCCGTATTCTGGCGAATCATGGGCATCACCGCCAAGGCCTCTGTCGAACTGCGGCGTGACTGATCCGTTTCTTGTACCATCCTGTGCCGCAAGACCGGTACAAAAACGGCTCCGCCACTCCCGGCCCATGCATTGATCTCCGGCGCAAACCAGCAACTTCGATTAGATTTTCCACAAACATGTCTATGGAACAGTATCACGGCACCACCATCATCAGCATCCGGCGCCAGACCCCGCAAGGGATTGAGGTGGCGTTGGGCGGAGACGGCCAGGTCACCCTGGGAAACGTCGTCGTCAAACATTCGGCGCGCAAGGTGCGCAAGCTATTCAAGGATCAGGTTCTGGCCGGTTTCGCTGGCGCCACGGCCGATGCTTTTACGCTGTTCGAACGTTTCGAAGCCAAGCTGGAAAAACATCAGGGCAACCTGACCCGCGCCGCCATCGAACTGACCCGTGACTGGCGCACCGACCGCGTGCTGCGCCGGCTGGAAGCCATGCTGGCCGTGGCCAATCGGGAAGCATCGCTGATCATCACCGGCAATGGCGACGTGCTCGAACCCGAACATGGCATCGTAGCCATTGGTTCAGGTGGTGCTTATGCCCAGGCAGCGGCCCGCGCATTGCTTGAAAACAGTGAACTATCAGCAGAAGCCATCGTGCGCAAATCGCTGGCAATTGCCGGCGAGCTGTGCATCTACACCAACATGCACCATACCGTCGAAGTGCTGTAAACCCCGGCCTGCCTGATGCATCAATCCGACTCCCCGCAAAGGAACCTGGCGCGCACGGAAAACATCCATTTCTGACCGCGCCAATTCCGGCATTTCCTGTGCCTTTTCAGAAAAATTCCTTTTCAACACAGTTTATTGGTTTGCCATGTCCTCCATGACTCCCCAGGAAATCGTTTCCGAACTTGACCGCCACATTGTGGGACAAAAGGACGCCAAGCGCGCCGTCGCGATTGCCTTGCGCAACCGCTGGCGCCGCCAGCAGACAGACGAAAAGCTCCGCCCCGAAATCACGCCAAAGAACATTCTCATGATCGGGCCAACCGGTGTGGGAAAAACTGAAATCGCCCGCCGCCTGGCGCGGCTGGCCAGTGCACCGTTCATCAAGGTGGAGGCCACTAAATTCACCGAAGTCGGCTACGTGGGCAAGGATGTGGACTCGATCATCCGCGATCTGGTGGAGGTCGCCGTGAAGCAGACTCGTGAAACTGCGGTGCGCGCCCATCGGCATCGCGCCGAAGAGGCTGCCGAAGAACGCATTCTCGATATTCTGCTTCCGCCAGCGCGCGATCACCAGATGGTGCCGTCTGCTGGTGACGCCGGCAACAATGCCACACGACAGGCCTTCCGCAAGAAACTGCGCGAGGGTCAACTCGACGACAAGGAAATCGACGTCGACCTGCCCGATGCGGCGCCCGCCATGCAAATCATGGGTCCGGCGGGCATGGAAGAAATGACCGAGCAGTTACGTGCCATGTTTGGCAACTTGCAACAGGACAAACGCAAAACCCGCCGCCTGAAGGTGGCCGATGCCCTGCGCCAGCTCACCGACGAAGAAGCCGCCAAACTCGTCAACGAAGAAGACATCCGCAGCCAAGCCATGGAAAACACCGAACAAAACGGCATCGTCTTCATTGACGAAATAGACAAGGTCGCCGGATCCAGCGAGCGCAGCGGCGCCGACGTGTCGCGCCAAGGTGTGCAGCGCGACCTGCTGCCGCTGGTTGAAGGCACCACCGTCAGCACGAAATACGGGATGATCAAGACAGACCACATCCTGTTTGTAGCATCAGGCGCCTTTCACCTGAGCAAACCCAGCGACCTGATTCCCGAACTGCAGGGGCGCTTTCCCATCCGCGTCGAACTGCAAAGCCTGTCGGTACAAGACTTTGAAGCCATCCTCGTCCAAACGCATGCTTCACTGGTCAAGCAATACCAGGCCTTGCTGGCGACCGAAGGCGTAACGCTGCAATTCACACCCGACGGCATTACACGCCTGGCGCAAATCGCGGCAGACGTCAACACGCGCACGGAAAACATCGGCGCACGCCGCCTTGCCACGGTCATGGAACGCCTGCTCGACGACATCAGTTTTGCCGCCACCGACTGGCATGGCCAGACCGTAACCATTGACGCGACATATGTGGATGCACGGCTGGGCGAACTCAGCCAGAATGAAGATCTGTCTCGGTACATTTTGTAGCAATTTCACATTCATTCAAGCAATACTTTTATAACCCGTCATAACCCACGGTTTTCAATATAAATAATTAAAAACACCATCGGCACAACATTGAGTTAGTTGTGCTAATTTCTTGATTTTATTGAAAAAATACCCTAAACGCCCGATTGCGGATGATGGGCTTTGCTGGTAAAGTGTCAAAAAGTGGAGAAAAGTGGAATTACGAGCCACTTTTCTTCGGAACCCGTGTTTTTGACCAGGAAAAGCCTTGTTCGAAGGTGCCAGCACCCTCTCTGTTGATGCCAAAGGCAGGATCGCCATTCCGACCCGTTACCGCGATGACTTGGTCGAAGAAACGAACGGCCGCCTGCACATCACTCGGCACTTCCAGGAAGACTGCCTGCTGCTGTTTCCTGAAACCGAATGGACGGCATTTCGCGAGCGAGTGGCTGCTTGGCCCATGTCCGCCGCCTGGCAAAAACGCATCGTGTTGAGCAATGCCGTTGCACTTGATATGGATGTATCCAACGGCCGCATCCTGCTTTCACCGGAGTTGCGCGAGGCCTCCCGGATGGGCAAGGAAGCCCTGTTGCTGGGCAATGGCAGTCATTTCGAGCTTTGGGACAAACAGGTCTATGCCACCCAGGAAGCCTTGGCCCGGGCACAGGCCCTGCCTGAAACCCTGGCTCATTTCGTTTTCTGAGACAGCCGATGGTCAGCGCCACAACCCACACCCCCGTCCTGCTCCGGGAAGCAGCTGACGCGCTGGTACACAACCGCGGGGGCCATTACGTCGATGGCACCTTTGGCCGCGGCGGTCACAGCCGGGCCATTTTGGCGCAACTGAATCCGGAAGGCCGTCTAACCGCTTACGACAAAGATCCGCAAGCGGTGGCGCATGCCCAGACCACCGTTGACGACACGCGCTTTTGCATCCGCCATGCCAGTTTCACCGAGATGCGCGAGTTGCCGGCGCGCAGCGTTGATGGGGTCTTGCTGGATCTGGGTGTGAGCTCCCCGCAAATCGACACCCCGCAACGGGGTTTCTCCTTTCGACATGACGGCCCGCTGGACATGCGCATGGACACCACGCGCGGCCAAAGTGCAGCCGACTGGTTGGCCACAGCCGATACCCAGCAGATAGCGGAGGTGATACGTGATTACGGCGAAGAACGGTTTGCTACACCGATTGCAAAGGCGATTGTTGCTCGCCGGCAAGAGCGGGGTGCCCTCACAAGCACATCCGAACTGGCCCAGCTCGTGGCTGGCGCGGTCAAAACCCGCGAGCCGGGTCAGGACCCTGCAACGCGCACATTTCAGGCTATTCGGATTTTCATCAACGCCGAACTTGAAGAACTCCAGCAGGCACTCCACGCCGCGCTCCTGATCCTCAAACCCGGCGGCACGCTGGCCGTCATCACCTTCCATTCGCTGGAAGACCGCATCGTCAAGCAGTTCATGGTGCGCCATTCGCGCGAAACGGTGGACCGCCGTCAGCCCGTCATGGCGCAGCGATCGCCTGCCTCAATGCTTTTGCAGGATCTGCATCGCGTGCGCCCCTCGGCCGCTGAGGTGCGATCCAATCCCCGTGCCCGCAGCGCCATTTTGCGCACCGCCGTGCGCAGCCAAGAGGCGTTCGCATGATGCGCCTTTCCCTCCTGCTGCTCACCGCCGTACTGGCCAGTGCGTTCTATCTGGTGCGCCTGCAATACCAGTCGCGCCTGCTGTTCACGGCCCTCGACAAGGAGCAATCCGCGGCGCACAAGCTCGAAACCGAACGCAAAGCGCTCGACGTGCAAAAGCGTGCGCAGGCCGCGGCCTTGCGTGTGGACAGCACCGCACGTACACGCCTGGGCATGCGCGAGGCCTCACCCTCAATCACCCAATACGTCGCCCAGAAGAATGGATCGGTCAGCGTCAGCGGACCGGCCGCTGCCGCTACGCGGTCTGAACAGCCAGCCAGCCAGTCAGCGGCTGCCACCATACGGAGGCAGCCATGATGCGCTGGTGGAGAAATGATGCGCGAGAAAGCCGCCGCCAGGAAAAGATGCTGCAAAAGAGCCTGCGCGGCATCACCAGCGTCAATGGTGTCAAGAACATCTCGCTGGGTGTCAATCCGCTCCTGACCAGTCATACCCCGGTCTGGCGCAGCCGCCTGATGGTGGCGGGTCTGGCGTTGGGGTTCATCGGCCTGAGCGTGCGGGCCGCGTACATCCAGATCATCGGCAATGACTTTTTCGTCAGGCAGGGCGAGGTACGCTTTGCTCGCACACTGGAACTTCCAGCCAACCGGGGCCGCATTCTCGATCGCAATGGACTGATCCTGGCCTCCAGCATTCCGGCGCAGGCCATCTGGGCTTTCCCCGAAGAGGTCAGCCAGCAGGCTGATCATGCCAAACTTGCCGCCATGGCCAAACTGCTTGGTATGTCCCTGAAGGACGTGCAGGCCAAGCTGGCCGACGATGAAAAAACATTCGTCTACATCAAGCGCCAAGTGGATGAAGACGTTGCCAAGAAAATTGCCGAACTGGGCATTGCTGGCATCTACCAGCGCAAGGAATACCGCCGTCAATACCCTGAAGGGGCCGCGGTGGCGCATATCGTGGGTTTTACCGATATCGAAGACAAGGGATTGGAAGGCATTGAGCGCACCTTCAATGAACAGTTGGCGGGCAAGGCGGGTTCGCGCCGCGTGATCCGCGATCGTTTGGGGCGCGTGATCGAGAGCGTGGGCGATGGTGTTCCGCCGCTGGACGGCAAGGATCTGCATCTGACCATCGACAGCAAGGTGCAATATTTCGCATGGCAAAAACTGCGGGATGCTGTGATAGCGCAACGCGCCAAAGGAGGCAGCGTAGTGGTGCTGGATGTGCAAACCGGCGAAGTGCTGGCTTTGGCCAATTATCCGAGCTATGACCCCAATAACCGCAAGAACCTGACGGGCGAGCAATTGCGCAACCGCGCCCTGACCGATATTTTCGAGCCCGGCTCCACCATGAAGCCGGTCACGGTGGCGCTGGCGCTGGAGCAGAAAAAAGTCACGCCCAATACCGTGATTTCTACCAGCCCCGGCAAGATGACCATTGGCGGCGCAACGATCGGCGATGTGCATAACTATGGCGCGCTGACTGTCAACGGTGTGATCCAAAAATCCAGTAACGTGGGACCCGTCAAGATTGCGCAGCGCATGTCCAGACAGGATATGTGGGACAACTTCCGCAATGTGGGGTTGGGGCAAAAGCCCGATTTGCCGTTTCCGGGCATCGCCGGTGGTCGCCTGCGTCC
>JAGPIR010000010.1 GCA_018054915.1 Allobrachymonas sp. | reverse complement strand
CGCCATGCACCACCACCGGGTTGATGCCCACCAGCTTGAGCAGCACCACGTCCTCGGCAAAGTCCTGCTGCAGCTCCGGGTCGGTCATGGCGTTGCCGCCATATTTGATGACCATGGTCTTGCCATGGAACTTGCGGATATAGGGTAGCGCCTGGGCCAGGATTTCGGCCTTGTCGCGCGGGGCGATGGTGGAGAGATCGGTCATGGAATGGAACCCGTTGGCGGCATGGAATAAAAGAGCGCAAATTGTGCCGTAAGACGGCTGCGCAACAGCTCATCGGCCCGGCCGCAGCCCATAGAGAAAGCCGGCGCCGCTCTTGCCCAGCAGCACCATCTGAGCCGAATACTGTGCTTCGTCGAAGGGAAACTTCCCCGAATGGATCAACACCATGCGCGCGCCCAAGGCCCGCATGGTCTGCTGGGTCTCCTCGGGCGAACGCATGCGGCACTGCTGGCTGCAGTCCGCAACACGCCAAAACGCCGCCCGTCCAAACCAATCACCGACGAGTTCACCGCGGTAGTAATAAAACGCATTTTCATAGCCCAGATCCAGTACGCGCGTTCCGTACTCCGGTGCCAAATCCTGTGCACGCTGCAACAGGGCGATCTCCGCAAAACCGTCACGCTGCGCCAACACGGTGGGCCGCTGCCACCAGCCTTGCACAGACCACCACGCCAAATACACACAACAAGCCAGTGCCAGCACAGCCAGGCCTCGCCTGCGCACAGTCCTGCCAATCCACGTCCCAGGCACAAACCAATGCACCACACGCCAGACCAACCCCACGCAAAGCAGCGCCGCCAGCGGCAAGACCGGCATCAAGTAGCGATCCACCTGGCTGATCCAGAACCAGAACAGCGTCACCACCCAGACCACCGCCCCAACGACGGCCCAAACGCGCGCCCCCGGCACCACCAGCAGCAGCGGCACAAAAAACGCCGCGTACAAATATGGCACCCTGGCATGCCATATGGCCTGCAAAAAATGCGCCCATTGCTTGGGCACGCCGTGCGACGCCTGCTCGGCCACCTGCAGCGCCATGTCCTGCGCCGTCCACAGGTAATAGCCAAAGACCGAGCCGCCTGCAGGATGTATGGGATCTCCCGTCAGCCAATAGCTGCGCAGATACCAAAACCCCGCCAGCGCGGCGCAAGGCAACGCATAAGCCAGCAGGTCGCGGCGCAGCGCCTTCGCCCGGTCTGGTGCGGCCAAGCAAAGCGACCGAATCAGCACCACGCCTCCCAGGGCAGCGGCCACCACCAGCCCATGGAACTTGATGCCCCCGGCAATGCCGGCACACGCACCGCCAAGCCAGAGCCAGGTGCGCGCACCGGTTGCCGCGGGTTGTGCCCACTGGGCCACCGCCAACACGGCCGCCATGCAAAACAGCGCCAGGGCAGCATCCACATAGGCAAACCCCAACGAATGCTCCAGGGCCGGCGTGCGCAGGTACAAGGCCCAGGCCAGAACACCCCAGCCGGCATGCCTGCACAACCATCGCGCAGCGCCCATCAACCCCAACAACGCCAACACCACGGGCCAGGTCGCCAGCCATTGCGCCAGCCACACATCCACCAGCAGTCCTGCCGCAAACAGCAGGTGCATGAACGCGGGGAAATAGGGGAATCGCAGCCACTCGTTGGCCACCAAGGCGTGGTGATCGACGATCGTGCGCGCCATGGGCAGGTGATACGCCGTATCGTCCCAGGCCCCAGGGAAACGCCAGGACACCGCCACCGCCAACAGCACCGCGCACGCCAGCGCCAGCCATTCCCACGGGGCACACCTTGGCAGCAACCACGCCCTGCCGCGCCCCACCCAAGCCGCAACCGACACCGAAACGGCCATCGCGCCCGCCAGGCCTGGCCAATGAAACAGCCCCGCCACCGCCAACAGCAGCAGCAGCGCCATGGCAGCGCCCATACCCAGCACCTGCTGGAAAAACAGCTCCAGCACCCCGGGCAGAACCTCACGGCCTGGCGAGCGGCCGCGCCAGAACCCATGCCATACGCCCTGGCCCAGCAGCTGGAACCAACACACCCACGCCAGCGCGGCCAAGGCGCCCGACGCCCCAGGCGCACCCAGACCCATCAGCCCTGCATCCAACCCGGCACCTTGAAGCGCACGATGGCCACGTAAGCCACCACGTACAACACCATGAACAGCGCGCAAAACAACATCAAAAGCCCCGTGCTCTTCCATGCCAGCACCGCCGGCACCACCGTCAGCAAGGTAAACCCCCACAAATAGGGCGAGGTGCGGTTGTTGCGCTTGAGCATGCGCCGCGACACATCCTCATCAAACACCCGGCGTACGATGCGCCGATAAATCAACTGATGAAAGTGCAAGGCATCGGCAACCCCCGGCGACACCCCGCGCGCCAACTTCCGGTAAATGGAAAACATCGTCTCCCACACCGGGTAAATCAACAGCAACACCGGAAACCAGGGCGACACCTCGGGGTTGCGCTGCACCAGGGAAATGCTGGCGATCGCAATCACCACGCCCCACACATAGGCACCGCCGTCGCCGGCGAAAAGCATTCCACGCGGGTAGTTCCAGACCAGAAACCCCACCGTGGCACCGGCCGTGCACACCACCATCACGGCCAGGCTGCGATCGCCCACCTGAAGCGCCACATGCGTCAATGCCAGGCACACGGCAAAGGCCACTGCCCCCGCCAAGCCGTTATAGCCATCAATGATGTTGAACGCATGCGGCAGGCCCGTCACCGCCAGCAAGGCAATGGCCGTGCCCAGCCACGGTGCCAACCGCATCCAGCCATCCAACCATGGCAAATCCAGCCGTGGCACATTGAGACCGAGCAACACCACCGCCAATACCGCCGTCACACCAGACAACAGCAACCGCCAGCGCACTGTCAGGCGCTGCGTGGCGTCCTCGGCCATGCCGCCAACCACCGCCGGCAGCAAGGCCGCCACCCACAGCCCCACCCACGGCCCCAGCCGCAGCGACCCTGGGTCGCCATACAGCGTGGACTGCAGGGCACCCAGCCCCCAGCTGACACCCACCCCTGCCAGCAAGGCCAGCCCTCCCAGGCGCGGCACATGGCCCGCATGGAAGCGCTGCGGCATATCCGCCCCATACAAACGCGCATGGCCATGGCCCCAACGCACCACGGCACCGGCAACCAGGGTCG
This sequence comes from Allobrachymonas sp., assembly GCA_018054915.1. Lineage (GTDB taxonomy): Bacteria > Pseudomonadota > Gammaproteobacteria > Burkholderiales > Burkholderiaceae_C > Brachymonas. Next base: position 11,261 of record JAGPIR010000010.1, on the reverse strand, counting down.
AAATCAAAAAGGCCGTAAAAGAAATCAAGAGCATCGCGCGCCGATCCTATCGGCGCATGCGGGCCGACTATGTAACTGTTCTCGCTGCGGCCTCTGCGGCACCGGCAAAGCCTGCCATTGTCGCCGCAAATGCCATGACGGCTTTCGGCCAGGCGAGCCCCGTCATAATCCCTACATGACGCCAAGCAATGAAGACTTGCACTTTTATCAGCGCGAAATCCGCCCCGAGGAGCGCAGCTCGCTTTCCGTTCTGGCAGGCATGGTGCCCCCAGGCAGCCAGGTGCTCGATCTCGGCTGCGGCAGCGGTGCGCTCGGCCTGCACCTGAGCGCAACGCGCGGCTGCACCTGCGATGGCGTCACCCTCAACCAGGCCGAAGCCACACACGCACAGGCCCATTACCGCCGGGTGGAAGTTGCCGACCTGGAAACCGCCAGCCTGCCCACGCTTTTCGCTGGCCGGCACTATGACGCCATCGTGTGCGCCGACGTGCTCGAACACCTGCGCCGCCCCGAGCACATTCTGCAGGCCTGCAAAAGCCTGCTCAAACCAGACGGACGGCTACTGATCTCCGTGCCCAACGCAGCCTACGCGGGCCTCACCCTGGAGCTGATGCACGGCGAGTTCCGCTACCGCCCCGAAGGGCTGCTCGACCAAACCCACCTGCGCTTTTTCACGCGCCGCTCGCTGCAAAGGCTGCTGCAGGACAACGGCTGGGCCGTGAACGCCCTGCAAGCCATACGGCGCGAACTATGGGACTCCGAATTCCAGCGCACACCCGACAGCCTGCCCCCCGCCTTCACGCGCTACCTGCTGGCACTGCCCGACGCGCTCAGCTACCAGTTTGTCGCCAGCGTGCGCCCAACCAGCGCCCCTGCCAGCGCCATAGCGCCGCCCGTTGATGCGGCACCCGATGGCGCGGCCTTCACCGCACAGCTGTACTGGGGCCAGGCTGGCGCCTACGACGAATCCCGCAAGACCATTGCCAGCGGCACCATCGGCAGCCTGCGGCAAACACTGCGCTTTGAACTACCCGCCTGCTCCATGGACTATCCCGGCCTGCGGCTCGATCCCGCCGACCGGCCCGGTTTTCTGCATCTGCACCGTCTGCGGCTGTGCAACGCCGAGTCCCAAACCCTGTGGCATTGGACAGCCGACGCGCCCCAAGGGCAAAACCTGAGCACCCAGCCCCAGAACCAGATCGCCTGGGCACCGGCGCCGGCCAGCGCCCCTGGCACCGTGCTGCTGCTGCTCACGGGCGACGACCCCTGGATAGAGCTGCCGATACCCACGTCGTTGCTGGCGCAATGCATGCACGCCGGCCCCAGTGTGCTGGAAGTGGAACTGGGCTGGCCCATGTCCGCCGACTACCTCGCCCTGGCACAACGCACGCAGGCCCTGCAGGCGCAGGCCGCACACACCGAGCACACCCTGGCCCAGCTGCAAACCACGCATCATCAGGCACGGCAAGAGCTTGCACGCCTGCACCCCCTGGCGCAGGAACATGCACAACTACAGCACCTGCACCACCTGCTGCAGAACGAGGTGCAGCAACTACAGGCCCAGATGCATATGCTGGAAAACTCCCGCGTCATGCGCGCCACGCGGCCCATCGCACGCCTCAAGCGGCAGCTGGTGCACCTGATGCAGGGCAACACGCCCGCTGCGGCCCCTGCCGCAGCCCAGCCTGCGCCACCCGCCAACGCGCCAACACAACCCGCACCACAAGCGGCACCTGACAGCATGGCGCAAACCGCAGCAGACACCCAAACACCCGCCGCTGTCCACACCCCGCAAACCGGCACCCCGGCCGCCGCCGTGGACATCATCATCCCCGTCTACCAAGGCCTGGCCGACACCCAGCGCTGTCTGGCCTCGGTAATCGGGAGCAGGCAACACACAGCCACGCGCATCATCGTCATCAACGACGCCAGCCCCAACCCCGAACTCACCGACTGGCTACGCCAGCAGGCCGCGCAAGAGCCGCGCATCACCCTGCTCGAAAACCCCGAGAACCTCGGCTTCGTGCACACCGTCAATCGCGGCATGGCACTGTCGGCCGACAACGACGTGCTGCTGCTCAACAGCGACACCGAAGTCGCCGGCGACTGGCTCGACCGCCTGCGCCAGGCCGCCTACCGCGAAAGCCACACCGGCACCGTCACCCCGCTGTCCAACAACGCCACCATCTGCAGCTACCCGCGTTTTTGCGCAGACAACCCGCTGCCCCCGGGCCAGAACACCGCCAGCCTGGACGCCCTGTGCGCCCACACCAACGCCGGCATGGCCGTGCCGATACCCACCGCCGTGGGCTTTTGCATGTACATACGCCGCGACTGCCTGGCGCAGACCGGCCCGTTCGATGCCGAACACTTCGGCACCGGCTACGGCGAAGAAAACGACTTCTGCATGCGCGCCGCACGCCACGGCTGGCAACACCTGCTGGCCGTGGACACCTTCGTGCGCCACGTCGGTGGCGTCAGCTTCGGCGCCGCCAAAAGCCCGCGCGAGGCCGCCGCGCAAGCCATCCTGCAGCAGCTGCACCCCGACTACGAAGCCACCGTACAGGCCCACTTGGCGCAGGACCCCGCGCGAGCCTGGCGTGAGGCGCTGGACATCGCAAGGCTCAACAGCAGCCCGCACCCGCGCATCCTCGCCGTGCTGCACGGCGTAGGTGGCGGCACGCGCCGCCACGTGCATGAGCTCAGCGCCCACCTGCAAGGCCGCGCCCACTTCCTCACCCTCACACCGCTCGCCGACCACCGCCTGCGCCTGCAGTGGGACGCCCCTGGCGAGGCCTTCACGCGCGACTACCACGGCCTGGAACAGGCCGACGAACTGCTCGCCCTGCTGCGCAACATCGGCGTGGCCCATGTGCACTACCACCACCTGCTGGGCCTGCACCCCGACCTGATGCGGCTGCCCGAGCAACTGCAGGTCACCTACGACTTCACCGCCCACGACTACTACAACGCCTGCCCGCAAATCGCGCTGGTGGACGAAAACCACGCCTACTGCGGCGAACGTGGCGTGGCCCAATGCACCGAATGCCTGTGCGGCCGCCCCGCCCCCACTGGCGAAACCATAGAAGACTGGCGCCTGCGCCACCGGCTGTTCCTCAACGGCGCGCGCGCCGTGCTCGCCCCCAGCCGCGACGCCGCCCAACGCATGGCGCACTACTTTCCCGCCGCCAACATACGCCACGCACCGCACCTGGACATCGCGCCCGGCACCCCGCTGCCCCAACCCGGCCCGCGCCGGCTGTCCCCCGGCGCCAACCTGCGCGTGTTCGTGGTCGGCGCACTCAGCCGCATCAAGGGCGGCGAAACGCTGGAGATCGTATCGCTGGAAGCCGCCCGCCTGCAGGCCCCCATCGAACTGCACCTGCTCGGCTACCCCCACCTGCCCATGCGCCAGCAACCCCACGCCAGCCTGACCGTGCACGGCGCCTACGAAGACGCCGACCTGCCCCTGCTGCTGGCGCGCCTGCAGCCCGACCTGATCTGGTTCCCCGCGCGCTGGCCCGAAACCTACAGCTACACACTCAGCGCCTGCCTGCAGGCCGGCCTGCCCATAATTGCCACCGACCTGGGCGCCTTCCCCGAACGACTGGCCGGCCGCCCGTGGAGCTGGATACACCCATGGAACACCCCCCCCGGCGACTGGCTGGCCCTGCTGCTGGAGTTGCGCGCGCGGCACTACGTGGGCGCCGAGCCCCCCCTGCCCGCGCCCGGCCTGCACATCCCCTTGCCCGACGACACCCTGCCCGCCTGGTCCTACGACAGCGACTACCTCGCCGGCTTGGTGCCCCCCGACGAATCCGCGCCACAGCCCCCACCCACCGCCCTGCCCGCCACGCCCTAGTTACCCGCATTGTCCCCTCCCCCGCTGGGGGAGGGCTGCGGTGGGGGCCGGCGACGCCAGCGCACGTCTCGCCATGTATGCCAGCCCCCATCCCCACCTTCCCCCAGAGGGCTTGTGCATGAACAGATTTTTTCATAGCAACTTACGCTGCATTGGCGAACCTTTGTGGGTGTTTTTCCCTCTCCCCCAAGGGGGCGAGGGAGTTAAGCCCTCACAAGGCAAGCGTGTTGCGCTATCAAAAAGATGTGTGCACACCCAAGCCCAGAGGGCGAAGGAGCCTGCCGCAGCCCCATGGCAACGCCCTGAGACAAGTCGCTGACCAGCCTTTTTTTCACAAACATCCACACCGTGCCCCCACTACCGCAACGCCTGCGCCACCTGCCGCGCAAACTCCGCCTGCTCGCGCGCAGCCTGCGCCACCTGCTAAAAGACCGCGCCAACCTGGCGGCCAACCTGCGTCAGCTGCGCGCCGCCTGGCGCGACGGCGGGCTGCGCAGCGTCAAGGCCGTGCTGGCCACCCTCGGGCGCGGCATGCCGCTGACCGACTGGCAGCAACACCGCGCCCACTTTGCCGCCACCGCCGGCCCCGCCATCCAGGCCGCCATAGCCGGCCTGCGCGCCCCCGTCACCATAGGCATCCTGGTGCCCACCTACAACACGCCCGAGCCCATGCTGCACGCCATGCTGCGCTCGGTGCAAGACCAGTGGTACCCCCACTGGCAGCTGTGTATTGCCGACGACGCCTCCACCCAGCCCCACGTGCGCCGCATCCTGCAAGACTACGCGCGCCGAGACAGCCGCATCCAGCTGCACCTGGGCGATGCCAACCGCGGCGTATCCCACGCCACCAACCAGGCGCTGGCGCTGTGCACCAGCCCGTTCACCGTGCTGCTGGACCACGACGACCTGCTCGAACCCCAGGCCCTGTACCGCGTGGCCGAATCCGTGCAGCAAGACGACCCCGACCTGCTCTACTCCGACGAAGTGCTGGTCACCCCCGACGGCGCCAGCGTGCTGCAGCAGGTATTGCGCCCCGTGTTCTCCCCCGAATACCTGCGCGAACACCCCTACATCGTGCACCTGGTGGGCTTTCGCACGGCGCTGCTGCGCGAGCTGGGCGGGCTGGACGAAACCCTCGCCATCTCGCAAGACTACGACCTCATCCTGCGCGCCAGCGAACGCGCCCAAACCATCGTCCACATCCCCGAGGTGCTGTACCAATGGCGCACCCACCCGGCATCGGCAGGGCACGCCCGGGCCGACGAGGTCATGCGCATATCGCGCGGTGTGCTGCAGCGCCACCTCGATCGCGTCGGCCTGGCTGGCCAGGTGCAGCCCGGCGCCTCGTTCAACTTCTTCGCGCCGCGCTATACACCCGCGCCCGACCAGCGCGTGGCCATCATCATCCCCACCAAAAACCACGGCGCCCTGGTGCGCCAATGCATCGACAGCCTGCGCGCCACCATACCGGCGGTGGACTACGACATCATCCTCATAGACCACGAATCCACCGACGCCGAATCCCTCGCCTACTTCGCCACCCTGCCCGCCAGCGGCACCACCGTGCTGCGCTACGCCGGGCCATTCAACTTCTCGGCCATCAACAACTGGGCCGTGCGCCAGCTGCAGCGCCCCTACACCCACTACCTGTTCTGCAACAACGACATCGAAGCCATCGAACCCGGCTGGCTCGAACACATGCTGGCCCTGGCCCAGCAGAGCGGCGTGGGCATGGTGGGCGCCCAGCTGCTCTACCCCGACCGCGCCACCATCCAGCATGCCGGCGTGTGCGTGGGCGCCTTTGGCGTGGCCGAGCATTACGGCAAATTCCTGCGCCTGCCGCCCGACCGCGTGGACATTGCCCACCAGGGCCGCCTCATCGCCACGCACGAAGTCGCCGCCGTCACCGCCGCCTGCCTGCTGATGCGCCGCGACGCCTTCGAGGCCATAAACGGCTACGACGAAACCCTGGCCGTCGGCTTTGGCGACGTGGACCTGTGCCTGCGCACGCTGGAACAAGGCTGGCGCATCCTGTACTGCCCGCGCGCCACCCTGCTGCACCACGAATCGCTCACGCGCGGCAAGGCCGAAGGCTACGACCCCCACCCCGAGGACTCGGCCGCCTTCCTGGCGCGCTGGCAGGGCTGGATAGACCAGGTAGACCCCTACTTCCACCCCGCCTGCGAGCCGCGCCACACCTGCTGGCTGCCGCAAAGCCCACTGCCCTGCAGCGCCACGCTGCACCGGCGCATCTACCACCCCGCCGCAACGGGCGAGCGGCAACGGCTGCAACGCACAGCGTAGGCGCCATGCTGCAAGCGCGCGGCGTGGGTATTAGCCCTTCCCCCCTTTGGACATTGGTATCTACACAGGTTGCGGCGCTGGGCCCTCCTCCCCTCTCCCCTCGCGGGAGAGGGAGCAATACCCGCGTCAATCAAGCGTTGTGCTGAGAAAATGATTAATAATTTATCCAAAAATTCAAATTTGGTTAAATTATTGCGCAAATGACTGGCGATGAATTTCATGCCCTCCTTGAACGCCAACTGCTCCTGCAGCTGGGCGACCGCCTCAAGCGCCTGCGCAAGGCCCAGCGCCTGGGTACGGTAGAGCTTGCAGCGCGCGCAGGCATGACGCGCAACACCCTGCGCGCGGTCGAGTCGGGCGACCCGGCACCGTCCATCGGCACCTACCTGCGCGTCATGTCCATCCTGGGTGTTGGCGGCGATCTGGCATTGCTGGCGGGCGATGTCTTGCAACCGGCGCCTGCGGGCTCCGCCGCCGCGCGTTCCCGGCATCCGGCCCCTGTGGTGCAAGTGCGCGTGCGCGCCGACCCAACCAGGCATCAACTGCAGGATTTACAAAGCCTGGCCCTGCACGAAGAAGCCGTGCGGCTGGCCAAGGCCGGCCCCGCCCTGGTGCAGCAGGCGCAGGGCACACTCCAGCGTTGGCTGGCCACCGGAGATGTTCGCTCTGCCGCCTTGTGGCGTGAGTGGGAAGACATCCTGAAGGCAGGCGCCTGGCGCAAGGTATTGGCCCGCACACGCCGTGCGCAGCAGTTGCGCCAGGCATCGCCGCTGGTCACGATCCTGCCGGCCGAGACTCGTCAGGCCATCCTGCAACAGGTGGGTGAACTCAGGAAGGGTATCGAGATGGGCAACGAGATGGGAAATGCGCCCGAGGAGCAGCCGTGACCCGAGAGGAGCTGGAGCACATCATCCGTGCCAGCGGTGACATCACCGACCAGTACGAATTTGTCATCGTCCGCAGCCAGTCCATCCTGGGCGCGGTGCCCCGGCCCGAGGATGTGTTCACGGTGTCCATGGAAGCGGACATCTATCCCCTGCAGGCACCGGAGTTGGCCGACAGGATCGACGGTGCCATCGGCGAAGGCTCGCAGTTCCATGAAACCTACGGCTACTACGCGCAAGGCGTGGGGCCGGAAACGGCCTGCCTGCCAGCAGATTGGATGCAGCGGGTGCATCGCATCCAGAACCGCAATACCCAGGATCGCATCGGGTATGTCTGGACGCTCTTGACCTCTTCCTCGCCAAGGCTGTGGCTGCGCGGGAGAAGGATCGAGAGTTCTGCATCGCACTGCTGCAGTACGGCTACGTGACCCTGGACGCCGCTATGGCGCTGGTGGGCAACATGCCTCTGGATGCCAAGGCGCAGCAAACCTTACGGGCAACGATACGACGGTGGGCAACAAGCACCATCTGATTCCGTTTCTAAATCATTCGTGTCTAGGCGCGAAGCCGCAGGCAGTGCTGTAGCACGACAAGGCGAAGCAACAACGACACGGGTGATTTAGAAATGGAATGAATCGGTTGTAACGCGAATATCAGCACCCATCCCACGTACGCCGCGTGTTGGCGAACACTCTTACGCGCATCGCGCGCCCAAAAGTACCAGCCGTGATACTTGACTTGATTTCCACACCTGCGGGCCGGCGTGTACAGTGCCAGGCCAACAGACGCAAAAACAACGCATACCATGTTTTATGCAAAATCTTTGTATCAAAACGCTTGCAACATCATCGCGACCCGCTACACTGCCCCCAACCCGCCCGGGCTGCTATCGAAATGCGGAGCAATCCGGCCACCGAACCAGCAGCCTTGCACCGTGGTGTTGTTTTTCAACACAACGCGCTACGGGAGGGGAAAGCGGCCGTCAAACGCCAAAAAGCCTGTGCTAACATCAATCAGCGTAATCAATCTTGGTAGTTGCGCTTTCAATTTTTTAACTGGAGTTCACACATGAGAAAGAATCTTCTCGCTCTGAGCATTGCTGCCATGGTTGGCGGCCTGACCGCAGGTGCCGCAAACGCAGCCGTGATTGCAACGGGTTCCACTGCCACCGGCCTGACCCCCACGGTGACCGGCGTGGGCCACATCCTGGCTGTGCCCTACTTCACCACCCAGGGCACGAACAAGACCCTGCTGAACATCGTCAACACCGACACCACGAACGGCAAGGCTGTCAAGCTGCCCTACCGCGGCGCCGCCAACTCTGACGACGTGTTTGACATCACCATCTATCTGTCGCCCGGCGACGTCTGGGCCGCCGAAGTGGCTGCCGACGCCGACGGCTTCTCGCGCCTGGTGACCAACGACAACAGCTGCACGCTGCCGTCCGCCGCTGACATCAAGGATGCCAACAACGGCCGCTTCAAGACCATCCGCGTGCAAGCCGGCGACAAGGCCCAGACCCGCGAAGGCTACATCGAAATCCTGAACACCGCCGACATTCGCCCTGGTACCGCCGCCGCTGGTGCCGATAGCGCCCTGTACACGGCCATCAAGCACGTGGGTGGCAAGGCGCCTTGCACCTCGTCCGTCATGGACGCGCAGGCCGTGGATCTGATCGACCCCGCTCCCGCCGCTGCCGTTGCAACCGATGCAGAGAACGATGCCTACGCCCGCACCCGTGGCTATGAATCGCCCACCGGTGGCCTGATGGCCAACTGGACGGTGGTGAACGTCACCGGTTTTGCCTCCCATTCGGGCGAGGCCGTGGCTGTGGAAACCGCCGGCGGAAACGCAGGCAATATCGTCTGGTTCCCCCAGACGACCGACACCCCCGTCTATCAGATCAACGGCGCCGCTGGTACCGTTGCGAACTTCACCGCCGACCCTCTGCTGCGTCACACCACGTTCGCCAGCCAGGTCGCCAACTACGACCTGCCGGATCTGTCCACGCCTTATTTCAATACGGTCGCTGGCAACCCTGCGAACATCGTGACACCTGAGGTGCAGGCTGACGGCCTGTCGGCTACCCTGGCCACCAGCTCGGTGACCAACGAGTATCTGACGGCAGCCGGTTTCTCGACTGACTGGGTGTTCTCCATGCCCACGCGTCGCTACGCCGTGGCTATTGGCTACCATCTGCCGGCTGCTAACCGCCTGATGCTCCGCGGCGGTGCTGGCAACGCCTATTTCAATGCTGCGAACACCGCCATCAACGGCGATGCCAACCGCGCCTGCGTGACCCCCGGCGCCATGCGCGGCTATGACCGCGAAGAGCAGACGAAGAACACCTTCGTGATCTCGCCCGATACCAACATCAAGTTCTGCGGCGAAACCAACGTTTTGTCGTTCAACAACGCTGGTGACTCCGTGCTCGGCGCTACCATTGCACGCAGCAACCTGAACACGGGCAGCGGCCTGGGCACTGAAGGCTGGTTCAGCATCAAGACGCCTGCAGGTGCAAACCCTGGTGCCGGTCTGGTCAACGGCCTGCCGATCATCAGCTACGCCGCGGCCAAGGTCTCGGGTGCCAACCTGGGTGGCACGTGGAAGCACCGCACCGCACGCTAATCGCTTGATCTAGCCTGCATGGCAGCAAAGGCGGGGAACTTTCCCCGCCTTTTTTATTCCCATTGCTTTTGTCCTCTTCGTTTTCTACTCTTCGACACGGTCGATAGTTTCCATGAAGTCATTGCGATCCATTTCGCGCCAGCTGCGCGCCAGCCTGCTGAGCGCCTGCCTGGCCGTCACGCCTTTTTCCACAGCCCTCGCCGTCGATGGAGTGTTGATGCAGGGTGGCGGCGTACAAGTGACCACCCAGGACGTATTGCAGGAGCTGGCAGGCCAGGGCGAAACCCTGCGCGCCCAGCTGTTTGCCGACCCCGACATGCTGCGCAACGTGGTGGACACCATCTACCTGCGCCGCGCCTTCGCCGCCCAGGCCCAGGACCAGGGCCTGGACAAACAACCCGAAATCCAACAACAACTGCAAACCCTGCGCGACAACCTGCTGGCCCAGGCCATGGTGCATGACATCAGCGCCGCAGCCACTCCCCAGGCCGATGCGGTGGAGCGCCTGGCCCGCGCCAGCTATAAGGCCGAGCCCGAGCGCTTCAACGCCCCGCAGCGCACCCATGCACGCCATATCCTGGTGCGCGGCACCGACGAGGCCGCACATCAACAGGCCCTGCAGCTGCTGCAACAGATCAAGGACGGCGCATCCTTCGAAGCCCTGGCCAAGGCGCACTCCGCCGACCCCGGCAGTGCCCGCAAGGGCGGTGACCTGGGGTCTTTCACAGCCGGCAAGATGGTGCCCGCTTTCGAGCAGGCGGTGGACGCGCTGCGCAACCCCGGCGACCTGAGCGAGCCGGTCAAGACCCAGTTTGGCTGGCACATCATCCGCTTGGAGCAACGCGTTCCAGCCAAGGCCCGGAGCTATGACGAGGCGCGCGACGAGCTTTATGCCGAAATCATCGGCAAGGCACAGAAGCAGGCCCAACAGCAGGCCATCCAGCGCCTGCGCGCACAGGCCCAGGGCGATGAAGCCCTGCTCCAGGCCTTTGTGGCAGCGGAAAAGACCAAGCTGCCGGCCGTCGATTTCTCCAAGATCCCTGCCAAGTAGTCGTAACGATGCGCCCGCCCCAAGGCCGGCGCCCGGGTAGAGCACGCGCACCAGCCGCATTGCACCCGCCATGCAGGCACTGATCACGCAAGCCCTTGCCCTGTGGCGTAGCCGCAGCCTATGCTGGGTGCTCACCCGGCGCGACATTGCCGCGCGCTACGCCGGCACCGCCCTGGGCGCGGTATGGGCCTATGCCCAGCCGCTGCTGACCGTGGCCGCCTACTACCTGGTGTTCGACGTGGTGTTTGCCATGCGACTGGGCGAGGGCGCGCCCACGCGCGCCGTGGGCACCTATCTGATCGCCGGTATGTTGCCCTGGATGGCCTTTGCCGACGCGCTGGCGCGCGCCATGGCCAGCCTGGTGGACGCCGGCCCCATTTTGCAAAAGAACGCCCTGCCGCCCATGCTGTTCCCGGCGCGCGCGGTGCTGGCCAGCGCTGTGGTGTTTGCCCCGCTGCTGGCGCTGCTGCTGCTGGCCTATGCGCCGCTGCATGGGTTTGCCCCGGCGCTGCTGGCCTACCCGCTGCTGGTG
>JAGPIR010000156.1 GCA_018054915.1 Allobrachymonas sp. | reverse complement strand
TAGGCGGCGGCGACGGCAAGAATTTCGATCATGGCTGCAGGAGCGGTGAAAATGGATGTTGCGGATTGTACATGCTGGCCCTTGGGCAGGCTGCGCGCGACTCAGGAGAAGCGTGCTGCGGGGGCATCAGCCGGGCAAGGCAACGTTAACGCTACGTGCGCCGACGATACGTGGTACGACACTGGGGTCGATACCCACCAGGAAACCACGCCGGCCACCGTTGATGTAGATCCTGGGGAGTTCGAGGATACTGGCTTCGACAAAAACCGGCAGGGTCTTTTTGGTGCCGAACGGGCTGGTGCCTCCCACCAGAAAACCGGTATGACGCTGCGCAACTTCTGGCTTGCAGGGCTCGATCTTCTTGCGGCCGATCTGACGGGCGAGCTCTTTGGTGGACACTTTGCAGTCGCCGTGCATGAGTACCAGCAGGGGTTTGGCTTTCTCGTCCTCGAAGACCAGTGTCTTGACGACCGTGTGTTCGTCTACGCCCAGTTCGCGTGCCGAGACGCGCGTGCCACCGTGCTCTTCGTAAGTGTAGGGATGGAGCGTGAATGCCACCTGCTCTGCTTTGAGGAATTGCGTGGCAGGGGTCTCGGAAACGTGAATCGATTTACTCATGGTTTGGGGGGCTGGCCGGGAGCCAGTGGACCAGGGTGGCATACAGCAGTTCCGGATTGATCGGTTTGCTGATGTGTTCGTTCATTCCGGCTTCCAGGCAGGCCAGGCGGTCTTCGGCAAAGGCGTTGGCGGTCATGGCCAGAATCGGCGTCGTGGCATGCTGTGGCAGTTGGCGGATGGCGCGGCTGGCATCCAGGCCGTTCATGCGTGGCATCTGGATGTCCATCAGGATCAGGGCGTAATCGTTGGCACTGGCCAGGGCTACTGCGGCTTCACCGTCTTCCGCGACATCGACCCGCAGGCCAACATCTTCGAGCAGGGTCAGGGAGACTTCACGATTGACCGGCTCGTCCTCGACCAGGAGAACGCGGGTGCCGGGAGGGCGACGTTGCAGACAGGCCTCGGCAGCCTGGCTGGCGCTATCCGGGTGCATCCTGTCGGGGCCGCTGACCGTGGGCAGAGTGATGGAGAACCAGAAGGTGCTGCCTCTGCCCAGTGTGCTGTCGACGCCAATCTGCCCGCCCATCAGCTCGACCAGTCGTTTGCTGATCGCCAGCCCCAGGCCGGTGCCGCCATGTTCGCGGGTGGTCGAGTTATCGGCCTGTTCAAAAGGGCGGAACAGGCGTGGCAGGACATCGGCCGCGATGCCGATACCGCTGTCACGGACCGTGAAGCGCAACTGCAGGCGGTCGTGATGCTCTTCCTGGCAACCCACTTCCAGTTCGACGCTGCCGCTGTCGGTGAATTTGACGGCATTCGCGGCCAGGTTGAGCAGGATCTGGCCGATTCGGGCCGGGTCGCCCAAGACCTGCCGGCCTGCCAGTTCAGGGGGGATGCTGGTGCGCAGGGAAAGTCCCTTGCTGCTGGCCCGGTGGCTGAGCAGGCTGAGGGTGTTTTCCAGGATGCTGCCGAGGAGGAAGACCCGTTGCTCCAGGCTCAGGCGCTCGGCTTCGATTTTTGCCAGATCGAGGATGTCGTTGATGATGTGCAGCAGGTGTCGTGAAGCGTGGTCGATCTTGCCCAGTTGTTCGGCGGTCACCGGGTCGCTGGTACGCCGGCGGAGGATGCTGGTCAGACCCATGATGGCGTTCATCGGGGTGCGCAACTCATGGCTCATGTTGGCGAGGAAGGTGCTTTTTGCCCGGCTGGCAGCTTCCGCTGCATCACGTGCCTGCACCAGATCGCTGGTGCGCAGGGCGACCTCTTGTTCCAGGGAGGCTTGTTGCTCGGTGAGCCGTGCTTCGCTGCGGGCCAGAGCGTCGAGCATGGTGTTGATGGCACGGCCGAGACGGGCTGCTTCATCGCGACCGGCGAGTGCGACCCGCTGTCCGTGTTCGCCGCGCTGGACCGCATCGGTGACACGCTCGATGGCGGTCAAACGGTGCGTCAGATAGCGTGCTGCGAGATGGGCAAAGAAAGCCGCAAGCAGGGTGGCGAGCGCAGCGTAAATGTAAGCTTTCCGCCGGGAATTGCGCAGTTCTTCTGCCAGCGCCTCATTGTTGATGCCGATGCGCAGCCAGCCGATGTGGGCTTGCTGCAGCCGGATGGGGGCGGCAACCTCCAGTGCCAGGTGCTGGGCATGCAGCACCGTGCTGGTGTCATTGGCCGGTGGCAGGGGGAGGAACAGGCCGCGTCGGCTGCGATCGGTGTGGGCGAGGATTTCGCCGCGGGTATCGAGCAAGATGGCATGGCGTAGCCCGGGGTAGGCGCTGAGGCTGCCAATGCTCTCCTGCATGCCGGCAAAATCGCGCGCAGCGACCCAGAGTGCGGCGGAGGCGGCGACACTTTCCGCCAGGGCCATCACCTGCTGACGTTGTTCGGCGATGGCGTGCCGTTCTTGCCGGTGCACCAGATTCATCACCAGCAGCAGCATGCTCGTCGCAATGAACAGGGTGCAGCCCAGAGTCAGTTGATGTTGCAGGCTGCTGGCGAAAAAGTTGCGGAGGGTGTTTTTCACGGTATTTCCACCGGGCGCACGTGGCGTTCGAACTGGGTGACGAATTGAGCGACGACGGCATAATCAGCGTCGCTGGCCGGGTGAAAGCGGGCCGTTGCCATGCCCTGCAGGATGGTTTCACCATTGCGGGAGGTGCTCAGTGCCAGCAATTCTTCGCGCACAGCCGTAACCAGTTCGTGGGGCAGGTCGGCGCGCGCCATGACCGAGTTGTTGACCAGATGTCTGGTTTCCCAAATGACCTTGAGTTGCGCCGCTTCCTTGGGGTGGTCCTGCTGGAACAGGCGCCAGGGTGGAGGCCAGGTGGCGGCTGCAGCAGTGTGGCCGAGGTAGGCGTTCATGATGGAAGACTCTTGCGAACCGACATAACGGTTTTCAATGTCACGCTGGACGTTGATCCCGTGCTCATGCAAGAACAGTTGCGGCAGCATGGCGGCCGCCAGGGCGGTGGGTGAGGGATAGCTGACAGCCTGGCCGCGCAGGTCGCCTGGTTTTTGTACCGGGCTGTCGCGGCGGACGATGAATATGCCGCGAAAGTCCTCCGCATCGCCCGCCATGGCGATGACGTGATAGCCCACCTTGATGGCTTCCAGCGTTTGCCATGGATTGGGGAGGAGGAATTCCGGCGCGCGCGCCCGTAGTTTTTCCTCAAACGCCTGGTAATCGCGGGAAGCCTCCAGTACGAAATGTACTTGCGGCAGGCGCTGGTTCAGGTGATCGATCAGGGGTTGGTAGGCGGCGGCGAGTTTGCCCGGGTTGTGCAGTGGGTGTACGGCAAAACGGAAAGTCGCAGGTCCTTCCTCAGCACTACTGCGGTAGTCCAGAGGAGGTAATTCGTTCGTCGGCTGATTGCAGGCTGTCAGCAGGATGGCGCAGAGGACAAGCAGCAGTGGGCGCAGTCTGACCCGCACGTGCCCCGCGAGTACCTGCGACATGGGGAAAAGTTGAGGAAGCGGTGGTACAGCAGACATAAGGGCGAACGATGGTTTTTCCAAAAATTAACAGAAAGCCGGGGTGTGGCAACGTTCGTGCCAAAAACAACTGGAAATGACTGATATTGGTTCGTGTTTATGGCGGCGAGTACTGATAATGCCCGTTTTGTACTCGATTTACTAAACATTACATTTCACGGGCATGTTCTATTTACAATTCGCCTCGATTGAACATCTGGTTTAGTCAGGATGCTCGGCGCAAGTGCTGAAATCAAATTTCAAAGTAAAACGAATGGGTGGGCACAGTCGCTGGTGACGAGATTCCGGTCTGGTTGCAGAGAGCCCTTGAAGATGTTTCCCTGCGACGGTTTCTGGCGGGGGAATCAATGCATGAATGGATGGCTACATGAAGATGAAAACAGTTTCCCTGTTTCTGGTGGCAAGTGTGTTGCCGTTGTGGGTGCAGGCACAAAGCCCCGCAGTGCCGGCCTCGACCGTGCAGCAGGAACTGCGCGAGATCGCGCAGCAGGCAGTCTTGAAAAGCCCGGAAGTGACGACC
>JAGPIR010000155.1 GCA_018054915.1 Allobrachymonas sp. | reverse complement strand
GTCTTTCTTTCTGCAAGGAGAATTGCCATGAAAGCCGCATCCGTCCTCGACACCATTGGCCGCACGCCGCATATCCGCTTCAGCCGCCTGTTTGCGCAACACGAAGTCTGGATCAAGGCTGAGCGCTTCAATCCCGGCGGCTCCATCAAGGACCGCATTGCACTGTCAATGATCGAAGCCGCCGAACAATCCGGCCAGCTCAAGCCCGGCGCCACCATCATCGAACCAACCAGCGGCAACACGGGCGTGGGACTGGCCATGGCGGCCGCCGTCAAGGGGTACAAGCTGATTCTGGTCATGCCCGAGAGCATGAGCGTCGAACGCCGCCGCCTGATGCTGGCCTACGGCGCCACGTTTGACTTGACGCCGCGTGAAAAAGGCATGAAAGGCGCCATCGCCCGCGCCGAAGAACTGGCCGCAGAAACACCCAACAGTTGGATTGCGCAGCAATTCGACAACCCCGCCAACCCCGAGGTACACGCGCAAACCACGGCGCAAGAGATCATCGCTGACTTCCCCGAAGGACTGGACGTGCTGATCACCGGCGTGGGCACCGGCGGCCACATCACCGGCGTGGCGCGCGTGCTCAAACACAAGTGGCCGCAACTCAAGGTGTATGCGGTCGAGCCCGCGCTGTCGCCTGTTATCAGCGGCGGCACGCCAGGGCCACACCCCATTCAAGGCATTGGCGCAGGCTTTATTCCAAAGAATCTCGACACCAGCCTGCTCGACGGCGTCATCCAGGTCGAAGGGCCGGCCGCAATGGAATTTGCCCGCCAGTCCGCCGCCCAGGAAGGGCTGCTGGTGGGCATCAGCAGCGGTGCGACGCTGGCCGCCATCGCACAAAAACTGCCGGATCTGCCAGTCAACACGCGCGTGCTGGGCTTCAACTACGACACGGGCGAGCGCTACCTGTCGATCGAAGGATTCCTGCCGGCCTGATCACGCATCCCCAACCGGACATACGATCCATCTGGCGCCAAGCGACTACACTGGCGGCTGTTTTCTTATTCTCGCGCCAGCATGAGCTCTTATCGTCCGACCTCCGCCCGCCGCTCCCGCCCTGCCGTCACGGCGGCCCAACCGCCAGCCGTCGCCAACAAAGCCGCGACGCCGCTGGGCTGGATGCACACGGCCCGCTTCCTGACCACCGCCGCCCAGCTGGATCAGCTGCCGCCATTGGACGTGCCTGAAATCGCCTTCGTCGGCCGATCCAACGCGGGAAAATCCACCTGCATCAATACACTCACACAACAACGGCAACTGGCTTTTGCCTCCAAAACGCCTGGCCGCACTCAGCACATCAACCTGTTTGTGCTGGGCAAGCAAGGCATCACAGATGCGGTGCTCGCCGACCTGCCCGGATACGGCTACGCCGCCGTCCCCCTGGCCGACAAGCGACGCTGGCAGCAGGTCATGGCCAACTACCTGCACCAACGTGCCAATCTGACCGGAATTGTCATGCTGTGCGACGCCCGCCTGGGTCTGACCGAACTGGACGAACTGCTACTCGAAGTTATCCGCCCGCGCGTGGAACAGGGCCTCCATTTCCTGGTACTGCTGACCAAGGCCGACAAGCTGACCCGCAGCGAAGCGGCCAAGATACTGGACATCACCCGGCTACAGACTGGCGGCGGGCACGCCATGCTGTTTTCCGCGCTGAAAAAACAGGGACTGGAAACGGCTGCGCAGTGGATTTGGGACAACACCCATCCTTCGGTTGCAGCCGGAGACGAAGTAACCGAAACCGATTGAAGCCCTGCCTCTGGGCTTCAATATTTGCCTTTTGGATTAAAAAGAAGTAGAATCTCCGTTTCTGTAGAAATCCGTCTGCAGAATTCATGAGGAATTTCAACATGTACGCAGTCATAAAAACCGGGGGCAAGCAGTATCGCGTTGCTGCCGGCGACAAGATCAAGGTAGAACAGATTGCTGCGGACGAAGGCAAGGAAATCACCCTCGACCAGGTTCTGGCCATTGGTAATGGCGACAACCTGACCGTAGGTGCTCCGCTGGTGTCCGGCGCAACCGTAGTAGCCAAAGTGCTTAGCCACGGCAAGCACGACAAGGTGCGTATCTTCAAGCTGCGCCGCCGCAAGCATTACCAGAAACACCAGGGGCACCGCCAGTCGTACACCGAACTGGAAATTGCCTCCATCAACGCCTGAGCGGCGCAAGGAGTGTAGAACATGGCACAGAAAAAAGGCGGCGGCTCTACGCGCAACGGGCGTGACTCCAAGCCAAAAATGCTCGGCGTCAAAGCATTTGGGGGTGAACTCATCAGCGCTGGCTCCATCATCGTGCGCCAGCGCGGCACCAAATTCCACGCTGGCAACAACGTGGGTATCGGCCGCGACCATACCCTGTTTTCGCTGGTGGATGGCCACGTGTCGTTCGGCATGCGCGGATCTCAGAACCGCCAGGTGGTGGATGTGACGCCTGCCGAATAAGCAACGTGCATTTCACCTGATCACAAAAAGCCCCGCACAGGGGCTTTTTGTATTTTCGCCGTCACAGGTAAGATGCCCGCCAGGCATCGACCCGAAGGAATGAACCCATGAAATTTGTTGACGAAGCCCGCATCGACGTGGCCGCAGGCGATGGTGGCAATGGCTGCGCATCGTTCCGGCACGAAAAATACAAGGAATTTGGCGGCCCCGACGGCGGCGACGGCGGACGTGGCGGCCATGTGTATGTCGTGGCCGACGTCAACCTCAATACGTTGATCGATTTCCGCTACGCGCGCCGCTTCGAGGCCAAGCGCGGACAGCACGGCATGGGCAGCGACATGTTCGGCTCCGCAGGCGACGACATCACGCTCAAGATGCCGGTGGGCACCATCATCAGTGACGCCGAAACGGGCGCCGTGCTGCATGAACTGCTCACGCCCGGAGAAAAAATCCTGCTGGCCCGCGGCGGCGATGGCGGATTCGGCAACCTGCGCTTCAAGAGCGCCATCAACCGCGCGCCGCGCCAGAAAACGCCCGGTTACCCCGGCGAGAAGAAAAGCCTCCAGCTCGAACTGAAGGTACTGGCCGACGTGGGCCTGCTGGGCATGCCCAATGCTGGCAAGTCCACCTTCATTACGGCAGTAAGCAACGCCCGCCCCAAGATTGCCGATTACCCCTTCACCACGCTCTACCCCAACCTGGGCGTCGTGCGCGTGGGCCCGGAACAAAGCTTTGTGGTGGCCGACATTCCCGGCCTGATCGAGGGCGCCAGCGAAGGCGCGGGGCTGGGTCATCAGTTTTTGCGCCACCTGCAGCGCACCCGGCTGTTGCTGCATGTGGTCGACATGGCGCCCTTTGACGACACGGTGGACCCCGTTGCGCAAGCCAAGGCCATCGTCGCCGAACTCAAAAAATACGACAAGGCCTTATACAACAAGCCGCGCTGGCTGGTACTCAACAAACTCGACATGGTGCCCGCCGAAGAGCGCGCCGCACGCGTGGCCGACTTCGTCAAGCGCTTTAAATGGAAGGGACCTGTCCATGAAATTTCTGCCCTGACCCACGAAGGCTGCAAGGCATTGATTCGTGACATCTACGAACACATCCACGCCGAACAGCGCAAGGAACAGCCACCTGCAGAGATCGATCCGCGCTTCCCAGATCCCTCGCCATCTGGCGAACCGGGCCAACCAGCAGACTCCGCTTCATCGACTCCGCCTGCACCCCGCAAACCACGGTCTTCCAAAAAAACCACCGGCTGACGCTGCGTCACGGCAGCGGCAGGGCACAATGCACGCTGACTGTACACGCACAGCTGCCATCCGCCGGTTCAGTTTCACCAATTGCTTTCATGACAACGCAAGGCCACGTAACCGCCCAGAATCCTGATCCCACGCGCGCCCAACTGGCGCAGCGCACGCTGCAACAGGCCCGCCGCATCGTGGTCAAGGTGGGTTCCAGCCTGGTCACCAACGAAGGCCGTGGCTTGGACGCCACGGCCATTGGTGAATGGTGCCGCCAGCTTGCAGTCCTGCGCCAGCAAGGCCGTGAAGTCATCATGGTGTCCAGCGGCGCCATCGCCGAGGGCATGAAACGGCTGGGCTGGCGCACACGTCCCGTCGAGATCAACGAGTTGCAGGCCGCCGCCGCGGTAGGCCAGATGGGCCTGGCGCA
>JAGPIR010000154.1 GCA_018054915.1 Allobrachymonas sp. | reverse complement strand
GTTGACGTGACAATCCCGGAATCGTGGGCATTGGCCACCCAGACAGTTCTCACGGGTCGAAGTGACAATTGGAAGAACAGGCGAACGTTCATCCAGCCCTCCCAATTCGGATAGATCCCCGCTGGTGGTGGTTTGGGCAAAACGCTCGATGCGCGCCAAGGCTGCCAGTACGGCTGTACCGTTGTTCATTTCCGGGTGCTGCCGGGCCTGCTCCAGACGATGCAGACACAGGTAACTGCTACGTCCCTTCAGGAGCACCGTGCGTATTGGCAGGCCAAGCAGCCCGCACAAATAGGGCAAGTCACGGGAAAAGAGCTGATCCTGCAGGGTTTTGGTGGCGGTGGAAACCAGGACTCGTTCCCCACTGAGCAATGCGGGAACCAGATAGGCGAAGGTCTTTCCGACTCCGGTTCCAGCTTCCACGACGATGACGCCATGATTAACGATGGCCTCTGTTATGGCCTGGGCCATCTGCAGCTGGCCAGGGCGCGGACGATAGTCGGGGTTCACCCGGGCAAGTACTCCATTGGATGCAAATACCTGCTGTACCTGTTGCAGTAATGTGCCTGGCGCGCCGGTGCATTCTGCTTGCTGCATCTGCTGTGTCCGGCTCTTTTTCAGCTGCGTTCCACCGGAAGGCCCGGTGTGCTGCTCCACGCACTCCAGCTGCCCGCATAGAGGGCAGGGCGCGGATACCCCGCAATTTCCAATGCCAGCAATGTCGGAATGGCGCTGACGCCGCTGCCGCAATACACAACCACTTTTCCAGGAGATTTTTCAGGCAATATGTTGGTCAACTCCTGTTGCAGGACAGTGGCAGACTTGAAGCGGCCGTCGGTTTGTAGATTATCTGCAAATGGCCGGTTGATGGCTCCCGGTATGTGTCCAGCCGCTGGATCGAGTGGCTCGATATCTCCACGGTAGCGTGGCGCGCCGCGCGCATCGAGCAGGAGCATGTTTTGTTCCGAGAGGCTACCTGCAACTGTTTCCGTGGATACCAGTTCGACCAGTGCCGGCTGAAGGGTGAAATGGCTGATTGCGGGTATGTCTTGTTGGTTTCCGGCACAGGCCTGCACGGTGTGCCCTGCGGATTGCCAGGCTTGCAAGCCACCATCGAGTATGGCGACGGCGTCATGACCGAGCCATTTCAGCATCCACCACAGGCGGCCGCAATAATTGCAGCCGTTGCGGTCATAGACAACGGCCTGCATGGAATTGTCAAAACCCCATTGGCGCAAAGTGGCGGCAAAGTCCTCGGGCAAGGGAAGGGGATGGCGGCCGCCGCTTGCCGAGTGTCCAGGCCGGTAGCTGCTGAGATCGTCGTGCAAGTCAGCATGGCGTGCGCCGGGAATGTGTGCTTGCGCAAATTGCCGGCGGCCTGCTGCCGGATCGGACAGGTCATAGCTGCAATCAAACACCATTAGGGGCCGGTGTTCTTGTTGCAGGGCATGGAATTGATCGACGGTAATCAGGGTGTTGTAACGCATGGGGATTGGGGCAGGGGTTGAACGATGCGTTTTGGCCTCCAGGCGGTGGCGGCAACGCCCGCGACGACAATGATAGCCATGCCCAGCCAGCCGATCCAGGCGAGCGGTTCCCGAAAGAGCAGCACCCCGAACAGGGAAGAAAATACCAGGCCCAGATATTGCAGACTGGCCACTACCAGCGCTGCACCACGCGTATAGGCCCTTGTCAGGCACCACTGACCCAGTGAGGCAAACAGCCCTGTCGCTGGTAACAGCCAGAAAGTGCGCCAAGCGGGCAGGGTGAAGCCTTCATGCAACAGAAAAGTGCCTGCCAGTCCCAGCAAGGCTGTGCCGATCGAGACGTAGAAGACGATGCGTACTTCGGGTTCGCCCGCTTCGCCCAGTGATTGCACTTGCGTGTAAGCGACGGCCGAAAGAAAGCCCGATAGCAGGCCTGGCATCCAGGCACTATGTATCGGATGATTGGCTGCACCTGGGTTGAGCAGCAGCAAGACGCCCATGAAGCCCAGCAATACAGCGGCGAGCAGTCTGGGATACAGGATGCGCCGGGTATGCCACCACCCGAAGGCGACGACAATGGCGCCAAGCCATACGCTGCTCATGTTGTTGAGCACCATGGCGGAGGCAAAGGGCAAATGCGCAATCGCATAGAACCAAAGCGCCATGGCCGTAACGCCCGACAAGCTGCGCCGGACATGCAGACCGAGTACCGGGGTGGCGTGCGGGACACGTTGCAGCCGCATCAGTATCGAAAAAATGACCACACCCGTCAGACCGCGGTAAAAAAGAATTTCCATCGTGCCGTAATGCGGCGAGGCCAGCTTGATGCATACGCCCATGATGGAAAAAAACAATGCGCCCAGCGCCATCCAGAGGGCTTGCATAGGAAAAACAGAAGAGATAGGAGGTGAAAACCAGCGCGGTGAACTGGGTAGTTTTTGATTGTAGCGACCTCTATGCACAACTGGGGATCCACATGATTGCGGGTCCTGTTTGCATTCTGGACCGGGGACAACGGTATCGTTCACGCGGCATGCCATCAGTTCAGAGGAGGCCGAAAAGGGGCGTTAAGTGACGAAACAGGCATCGGCGGCTGCCAGGCCGCTGCGCACGGCACCCTCCAGCGTCGCGGGATAGGGACCCTGTACATAATCGCCGCAGGCGAGCAGTCCCTGGGTGATCTGTACGGAGGGACGGGAAACAAGAGGGGTGCACACGAATGTGGCGCGTTTATCCATCACAGTCCGAATGATTTGCAGGGATTGCAGCCCCAATTGTTTGTGTGCCTGTACGCCGACTGCGTGTTCCAGCGCCTGGCGATCGTCGTGGCAATGGCTGGCGACGAAGGCCAGCAGGCTCTGGGTTTGGCCATTGGCCAGTTTGCGTTGACGATTCGCGTGATGAAAGACGAATTGCGCCTCATTTGCCGATGTGTACGTCAATGCCTGCATGGGGGGCAGGTGTGCAGAAGCACTTGTTTGGCACCAGGCGTATACCGTGGCGATGGGCGCATGTCGCAAGGCATGGGCCTGCCGGGACCAGGATTGCGCAGCGCCCATTTCGGAATCAGGCGGGCTCTCATGTTGCTGCGCCCACTCCTGCACCAGACGAGCGGATTCTCCTGCCTGGCAGGCCAGAATGACGCGGTCATATGCATCGTCGGACCATTCATGACCGAGCTGCAGCCGCCAGCCCTGCATGGATTTTTCTAGAGTGTGCACACGTTTCCCCATCAAGACACGCGCGCCATGCGCCTTCAGCCAGTCCAGCGTTGGTTCGGGCAGCACCTTGCCGAGAGACTCGCGAGCGATCAGCACGTCTGATGCGCCTTTCACAGAGAAAAGGGCATCGCGCAAAACCCGCAGGAAGACGGCCCCGCTGGTTTCATGGGGTGCGCTATTGAACGCTGCCACACATAATGGCTCGATCAGGCCGTTCATCACAGCCGCCCCCAGGTTCTGGCACAAATCGGCCACGCTTTGGTGGTCCGGACAGGTAAACCTGCGGTGTTTCCATTGCGCTGTCGTGCGCAACAGGGACCATTTTTCCGCCAGGCTCCAGCCCCTGGTGCGCACAATGGCTTGCAGTGCCGCCAGTTGCCCGCTGGTTGTCGTGGTGGGCAGGTGCAGCCCCCGGCCGTCTGGCGTGCGCAAATCCAGCGGTAGCCGCAGCAACAGCGCCTCGGGCGAAACGCCCACGGTGCGCATCAGCGCCAGTGTTTCGACATAGGCGCCGATCAGAATGTGCTGGCCGTTGTCCAATGCGGTATCCGGCGTTTCTGGCAGGGATATGCTGCGCGCGCGGCCTCCGGCTGTTCGTCCGGCTTCATACAGCGTGACACGGGCGCCGCGCTGCATGGCGCGCACGGCCGCTGCACAGCCGGCCCAACCGGCGCCAACGACGGCAATGTGCGGAACAGCGCGGCTCATGGCGTTTCAAAAAAACGGAAAGTGCAGGTGAGCGTGTGGCTCATGCAGGCAGCCGCCCCAGCGCCTGCACCGTCCAGGCCAGCCAGAATTTGCGCAACGGCGTCAAACGGGTTCTGCGATCCAGTACCAGGAAATGATCCTTTTCGATTTCACGCAACAAATCGCGATAGATGGCCGCCATCATCAGTCCCGGTTTCTGGGAGCGCCGGTCGGTAGCGGGCAGCAAGGCCAGGGCTTCGTCGTAACA
>JAGPIR010000153.1 GCA_018054915.1 Allobrachymonas sp. | reverse complement strand
GGCCAATGTCGTGTCCACGGTCCAGGAGCAGGGTTTGCAGTTCGCGGTTTTCGGCGCGTGACAGACCGGGATCATCGGTGGGCCAGGGTGTGGCAAATCCGGGGATGTCGTGGCCGCTCGCCACCAGATCGGACAGATGGGCGATGGCCAGCGCGTAGTTCTCGCTGGCGTTGTAACTGTAGAGCGCATCGAAGTTGCGGCCCACTAGAAAGGCTGGACCTGCCGCACCTGCTGGCAAAAGAAGTCCGGTGTTGCCGGGGGTTGTGGGCAAAGGCTGGCCGTTGACCAAGGTGATGCCCAGCGTGCTCCAGGCAGCCATGCTGCGGCGGTTTTTCCGTCCGGCCTGGCTGGCGTTGAAACCGGCGGGAAGCCGTACTTCGTGGCCCCAGGGTTCACCGGGCGCATAGCCAGCCTTGCGCAGGAAATTGGCGGTCGAGGCCAGTGCGTCGGGAACGCTGTCGATCAGGTCGCGCTTGCCGTCGCCATCAAAATCCACAGCGATCCGCAAGAAAGTGCTGGGCATGAACTGCGTCTGGCCGAATGCTCCGGCCCATGAACCATTGAGCTTGCCGGCATCAATGCTGCCTTCCTGCACGATGCGCAGGGCGCTGGCGAATTCGGTGCGGAAATAGCCCTGCCGCCGCCCGAAGCACGACAGCGTTCCCAACGATTGCAGCAGCGGCCGCCCGCCGGTGATTTTGCCGAAGTTGCTTTCTACACCCCATACGCCTACGACAATGGCCGGTTCCACCCCGTACCGTTGCTCGATCTTGTGCAGTACCGGGAGCCATTTCCGGTAGGCGGCGCGTCCGTCGGAGACGCGCTCCGGGTCCACCAGCATGGCGAGATAGTCCCAGACGGGTAGGCTGAATTCGGGTTGTCTGTCCAGCAGGGGCAGGACGCTGGCATCAGGGTTGAGACCCGCTGCATGCCGCTGCCACGTGTCTTCACTAATGCCGGAAAAGGCCCCGCTGCTGCGCAGTGCTCCCAGGCATTGCTGGAACACCGCCGGGTCAATGGTGGCGGGTGTTTCCTGCGCAGCGGCCGCAAAAGCCGAAAAAAGACACAGGCAGGCAAAGGAAAAGCGACGAAATACAGAATGCATGATCAACACTATCTGGCGGAAGACGGACACCGTGATGATCCCAGATTGGGCGCCGCCATGCGCCGTCGAGATTCTATTTCGCCATGGGTGTGCCATTCGCTGGGTTGTGGAGGGCGCAGCAGACGGGGCATGCGTGTTTGTGCGGCAACCGTTTTCATCTGGTTCCCCATTGTGTCAGCGCGGCCGACGTGATGAATGCCGTGAATCCGATCCAGTGGTTGCGGCCAAAGGCGGCAAAACAACCCGCGCGCTCGCGCTTGCGGATCAGCCAGATATGCCAGGCTGCTTGCGCCAGTACCGCCATGAGCCCTGCAAGCCATACCGCACGGGCGGGCAGGGCGGTTTGCGGAGAATGACGGGACACGACTTCCTGCCACAACACATGCCACCAGATGGCGGCATACAGCAGGTAACAAACGGCAATGGCAGCAATGTCCCATCGGCCAAAAGTGATGGCCGAAGTGCGGATGCCGATTTTCAGATCGTCGTCGCGATCGACCATGGCATATTCCGTATCGTAGGCCAGGACCCAGAACAGATTGCCCAGTATCAGCCACAGCGCCTGTTGCGGAATGTGGCCCTGCGCGGCGGCAAAGGCCATCGGAATGCCCCCGCTGAAGGCGATCCCCAGTATGGCTTGCGGCATCGACATGAACCGTTTGGCATACGGATAGGCGATGCTGATGAGCAAGGCGGGGACGGAGCAGAGAACGGCTTGCCGGGATGTTGTCAGCACCAGCAAAAAAGAAACAAAAGCCAGAACCGCACCCACGGTCAGTGCTTCTCCAATACCGATCCGGCTGCTGGTGACGGGGCGTTGCGCCGTGCGTTTCACATGCTGGTCAAATTCCCGATCGGCCACATCGTTGATGCAGCAACCCGCGCTGCGCATGAGGATGGTTCCCCCCGTGAAAACCGCCAGTAAATGCCAGCCCGGAAACCCGCCAGCCGCTAGCCACAGCGCCGCAAGCGTTGGCCACAGCAGCAGGAGCCAGCCTGCGGGGCGATCCCAGCGGATCAGGTCAAGGTAGAGGCGCAGGCGTGGCATGAGGGCGGCAGACATGCGGCAGATTGTAGATGGCGTGCAGCATCCAGAGTTTGCCGTGGCAGGCTGCAAACCAGGCCACCCTGCCGCCTGGCCAGGGTGCACAGAAATGGCAAATCGGGGTATAAGCTGTAGAGAGGGACACATCATGGCCGGTGCGGCGTTTGCAAGGGAAAAGACTGGCAGGTTGCCCGGCGGTTTTTTCTGGTTGGCAACTGGCAGCGGACATTGCCAGCATGGTTGAACAATGGCGTGACGACAAGGCGGGAAAATTCATGCGCATTTCAGCAGAAAGCCGTCCCTGGCTGAGTCAATATCCGCAAGGTGTGCCTGCGGACTTGCCGCCCGTTGCCTGCCGTTCCATGGTGGATCTGCTGGATGAAAGCTTTGGCCGGTTCGGCAGCCAGCCTGCGTGCAGTTTTCTTGGCACGCAAATGACCTATGCCCAATGGGATTTGGCCAGCCGCCGCATGGCTGCCTATCTGCAATCTCTAGGCTTGAATCGGGGCGATCGTGTGGCCGTGATGATGCCCAATATGCCGCAATACCTGATTGCGGCTGCCGCCATATGGCGCGCAGGCCTGGTTCTGGTCAATGTGAATCCGTTGCTCACGGCGCCCGAACTGGAGCGCGAGCTTGGGGATAGCGGCGCTCAGGCCCTATTCATTGTCGAAAATGCGGCGCATGTGTTGCAGCAATGTCTGGCGCAAACCCCGGTCAGGCATGTGGTGCTGGCGGCCGTTGGCGACCGGCTGGGCGCCTTGAAAGGTTTTGGGGTTAATCCGGTAGTACGGCATGTCAGGCGGCTGGTGCCAGCCTTCAGCCTGCCCGCATCTGTGCGTTTCAATGATGCGCTGTCGCGGCATCTGCCCTCTGCCCATCAGCCGGTCTCCCTGCGCCCTGAGGATATCGCCATCCTGCAATATACCGGTGGCACAACGGGCCAGCCCAAGGCGGCCATGCTTTCGCATCGCAACATCCTTGCCAATGTGATCCAGTGTGAGCTGTGGTTTTTGCCTGCCTTGCGCAACAAGCCGCTGCATCACCCGCTCGCATTTGTCTGCGCTTTGCCGCTGTATCACATCTTTGCCTTTACCATCAACCTGTTGTTGTGCGCCAGGCTCGGAGGAAAGAACATCCTCTTGCCCGATCCGCGTGACCTGCCGGCCGTTTTCAGGGAGCTGTCCCAGCATGTGATTCATGGTTTCCCGGGCGTCAACACTCTGTTCAATGCCATGCTCCATCACCCTGATTTCAACAAAGTGGACTGGAGCCATTTGCGCCTTTGTGTGGGTGGTGGCATGGCTGTCCAGGGCGCGACGGCCAGAATGTGGATGGAAAAGACCGGCTGCCCAATCTGCGAGGGCTATGGCCTCACGGAGGCAAGCCCGGTGGTCGCTTGCAACCCGGTGACCAGCCATGAATTTACGGGCGCCATCGGCGTTCCCGTTTCGGGTACCAGGGTCAAGCTGACCGATGAAAACGGCCAGGAAATCCTGACTGCGGGTACACGCGGGGAAATTGTCGTCAAAGGGCCGCAGGTCATGGCGGGCTACTGGCAGCGGCCGGATGAAACGGCCCAGGCCATGACGGCCGATGGTTATTTGAAAACCGGCGACATCGGAAGCATGGATGAACGGGGATATTTCAGCCTTCTCGACCGCAAGAAGGACCTGATTATCGTGAGCGGCTTCAACGTGTATCCCGCCGAGGTGGAGGACGTGGTATCTTCCATGCCGCAGGTTTTGGAATGCGTAGCCATTGGCGTGCCGGATGCCGACTCCGGAGAAATCGTGAAGGTGTTTGTGGTGCGCAAGCCGGGGATGGTTGTCACCGAAGAACACATCCATGCGCATTGCCGCAACAGGCTGACAAGCTACAAACGGCCCCACGTCATTGAATTTCGGGAAACGTTGCCCCAATCAACGATGGGAAAGTTCCTGCGCCGGGTGTTACGTGAACAAGAGACGGGTTGCCCAGATGCTTCAGTGACCCGTCACACATAAATCAGGGGTATGTATTGCCATGTT
>JAGPIR010000009.1 GCA_018054915.1 Allobrachymonas sp. | reverse complement strand
TCTGCTCAACCGGCCACCAGGGCTTCAGCCGCAACCTCACCACGGGCGAAATCATCGCCCAGCTCTGGTACGCCGAACACTTCTTGCGCAAGCACCTCCACCGCCCCGACCGCGTGATCAGCAACGTAGTGTTGATGGGCATGGGCGAGCCGCTGCAAAACTATGCAGCCGTTCTACCCGCCCTCAAGACCATGCTCGACGACCATGCCTATGGCCTGTCGCGCCGGCGTGTCACCGTTTCCACGTCGGGTGTGGTACCACGCATCGACCGCCTGGCACAGGATTGCCCCGTAGCGCTGGCTGTCTCGCTGCATGCCAGCAACGATGCCTTGCGTGATTCGCTGGTGCCGCTCAACAAGAAATATCCACTGGCCGAACTCATGCAGGCCTGTCAGCGGTATTTGCAATATGCCCCACGCGATTTCATCACCTTCGAATACGTCATGCTTGACGGCATCAACGACCAGCCGCAGCATGCCCGCGAACTAACTGCGCTGGTTCGCAACAGCGGCCCAGGCGCCTGGTGCAAGTTCAACCTGATTCCGTTCAACCCCTTTCCGGATTCAGGTTTGCACCGTTCCCGGCCTGAAACAGTAGACGCTTTTGCGCGCCTGCTCAATGAAGCCGGTCTGGTTACCACCGTACGCAAACTGCGCGGAGACGACATCGACGCCGCGTGTGGACAACTGGCTGGCGATGTAAAAGACCGCACCCGGGTAGAAAAACGCATTGTGTTGCAGCGTCAGGCCGACATCCTGCTGCGAGCAGACCACAAGGAAAACCGGCGTGCCTAAGCCCTCTTTTTTTCACCCTTCACGTCTGCGTTTGCTCAAAGCAGTCCATTTTTCCTTTGCGCTGGTCCTTGCATTACTGATTTTGCAGACAGGCTGCGCCAGCAACGGAAGCGCAAGTAACCAATCGTCAGCCGGCGACATCATGACGTCCTCGGATATGACCGATACGCGGCGGCGCGCAATCATCCGCCTGCAACTGGCTGCTGGCTACCTGGAGCGTGGCCAATTCGAAGTTGCGCTTGATGAAGTCAAGCGCGCCATATCGGCCGATCCAGCCTATTCGGTCGCCTATAACATGCGCGGCCTGATTTATGCCCAACTGGGAGACAAGGGATTGGCAGAAGAAAGTTTCCGTCGCGCCCTCTCGCTCAACGGGCGTGATGGCGATGCCCAGCACAACCTCGCGTATGTACTGTGCGAACAAGGCCATTACGCCCAGGCAAGACAGTTTTTTGACGCAGCACTGGGCAATTCCTTCTACCACAACAAGGAAAAGACCCGGATTGCCCAGGCCGTGTGCGAAATTAAAGCCGGCAACATTGCGGCCGGTGAAACATTGTTGCTGTCGGCCTATGAGGAAGGCACTCGCAGCCCGATGGTTGCCAATGCCTTGGCAGAAGTCTATTACCAGCGTCAGGATTACCGGCGAGCCGCCTTGTATGCCAGCCAGGCCAACGTGCGCAGCGGCGCCAGCGCAGCGTCACTCTGGCTGGCCATCAAGATCGAACAGCAACTTGGCAACCCAAGCGGCGTCACCCGTTATGCCCGCCAGTTGCGCGAAAATTTTCCCGACTCCAGGGAATTGCGGCTGTACGAACGTGGAGCGTGGAACAACTGAACGCAAGAGGATCCATTCATGGATACGGATACCAGCACACTCTCTCCAAACGACAACGAACCGGTCATCACCCCATCTGCCGATACCGGCGACAGCCCCAGCGCGGGAGCTATGCTCAGGACCTTGCGTGAACAGGCGGGCATGGAACTAGAAACGCTGGGCGCTGCACTGAAAGTCAGCACGCAACGACTGCATGCGCTAGAGTCCGATGATTATTCGGCTTTGCCAGCCTTGTACTTTGCGCGAGGTCTGGCTGCCAATATCTGCCGTCATCTGGGTCAGGATGCTGCCCCGGTGCTGGCAAAAATGCCTGATGGAACCCCCCGCATGCCGGCTGTGCAGCGCCAGGATTCCCCCATGCGTCCCCCCGTCATGCTGCCTATCGGCATGGGCTCCAGTTTTTCCAAGCTGTACAAATGGATCATTGCGGGCGTCGCGCTGCTTTTACTTGCTGTAGCTGCCATCTTTGCCATTCCTCGTCTGTGGGCACAATTTACATCCAGCAAACCGGCAACGGTGCCAACGCCCGCAGTCGCAGCCTCTATCGCGCAGCCCTCGGACCCGATGACTGCTTCCACCGTCATCCCTTCCCTGACCCTTCAGCCTGCGCCAACCCCCAGGGCTCCTGCCTCCATCTCCGCCCTGCCCGCGTCCACTCCGGTACGGACCACGGCTTCAGCTCCCGCCGCCGCAAGTGTTACGGCCTCGGCCCCAGCTTCCGCCGCCACCCCGGCAAGCGGCCAACAGGCAGCGGCCTCCAACACCTTGCAAATCAACGCCACCGGAAATACCTGGGTAAAAGTCAGCACCGCAGCAGGACGGACGCTCTTTGAAAGGCGCCTGACGGCAGGCCAGCAACGGCAAATCCAGGTTGCCAGATACCCCGTGCGCGTCGCCGTTGGCAATACCGAATACACCCAGATCATCGATCGGGGGCAGCCTTTTGACCTTGCCGGAATTGCTACTCAGGGATCTGCGCGTTTTGAAATCAAGCCCTGAGCACATGTCCAAGCAACCAGTCCCCACGCCCATTCCGCTTTCTGCTCCCCTTAGACGCCCGACCTTGCAGGCCACGGTCCGGCACGGCAGCCACGCCGTCACCATTGGCGGAGACAGTCCGGTACGCCTGCAGTCCATGACCAATACCGACACGGCTGACGTGATCGCAACGGCCATCCAGGTCAAGGAACTGGCGCAGGCAGGGTCAGAACTGGTGCGCATCACAGTCAACACTCCTGAAGCAGCGCGCGCCGTTCCGGCTATCCGGGAACAGCTCGACCGGATGGGCGTCATGACGCCCCTGATTGGCGATTTCCATTACAACGGCCACCACCTGCTTACCGAATTTCCCGGCTGCGCGCAGGCTCTGTCCAAATACCGCATCAATCCCGGCAACGTGGGCAAGGGAGAAAAAAAGGACAAACAGTTTGCCCAGATGATCGAAGCGGCGTTACGCTGGAAGAAGCCAGTGCGCATCGGCGTGAACTGGGGCAGCTTGGATCAGGAGCTACTGGCCACCATGATGGACGCCAACAGCCGACGCTCTGTCCCCTGGAACGGCCAGCAGGTCATGTACGAAGCCCTGATCGCTTCTGCTATCGGTTCGGCTGAACGCGCAGCCGAACTGGGCATGCCGCGCGAACAGATCCTGCTTTCATGCAAAGTTAGTGGTGTGCAGGATCTGATTGCGGTATACCGCGCGCTGGCGCAGCGCTGCACCTTCCCCTTGCATCTGGGGCTGACCGAAGCGGGCATGGGTGCCAAGGGAACCGTGGCATCGGCATCCGCCCTGGCCGTATTGCTGCAGGAAGGCATCGGTGACACCATCCGGGTATCCCTCACCCCGGAGCCCGGCCAATCCCGCACCCAGGAAGTCGTGGTGGCAGCCGAAATCCTGCAGGCGCTGGGCTTGCGCCATTTCACGCCCAGCGTGACCGCCTGCCCCGGCTGCGGCCGTACCACGAACAGCACGTTCCAGGAGCTGGCCAAACAGATCGACGACTTTCTGCGGGCGCAAATGCCGAGTTGGCGCAAGCAGTACCCCGGCGTGGAGAACCTGAAGATTGCCGTGATGGGCTGCATCGTCAACGGTCCCGGCGAAAGCAGGCACGCCGATATCGGCATCAGCCTTCCCGGTACGGGCGAAACTCCTGCTGCACCGGTATTCATCGACGGCGAGAAAGCCATGACCCTGCGCGGCGCCAATATCGTGGGCGAATTCCAGTCGCTGGTCACTGATTACATCCACAGACGTTTCGGCGTTTCTACTGACTGATTCAGTCTTTTCTCCTGCGCCCCCCTGCGGTCGCAATGGTTATCTATTGAAAGAAAAAACAACCATGGTTGAAAAAATCACCGCCGTCAAAGGCATGAACGACATCCTTCCGCCCGATTCGGCCCATTGGGAATGGCTCGAATCGAAAGTGCGCGAAGTGATGGCGCGTTTCGCCTTCCGCAACATCCGCACGCCCATTGTGGAGCCTACAGCCCTGTTCGTGCGCGGCATCGGCGAGGTGACCGATATCGTCGAAAAGGAAATGTACTCCTTTGAAGACAGACTCAATGGGGAACACCTGAGCCTGCGCCCGGAAGGCACTGCAGGTGTGGTGCGATCGGCTGTCGAACACAACCTGCTGTACGAAGGCGGCCGGCGCGTGTACTACATGGGCCCGATGTTCCGGCACGAACGCCCCCAGCGCGGCCGTTATCGCCAGTTCCACCAGATAGGCGCCGAGGCCCTGGGCTTTGCCGGAGCCCATGTCGATGCCGAACTCATCTTGCTGGCCCAGGCGCTGTGGCAGGAACTGGGGTTGCAGAATGTGCGGCTGGAACTCAATTGCCTGGGCCAGCCCGAGGAACGCAAGCAGCATCGCGCCGCACTGATCGCCCACTTTGAAAAACATGCAGACCAGCTGGATGCCGATGCCAAGCGCCGGTTGCACACCAACCCGTTGCGCATTCTCGATACCAAAAACCCTGCGATGCAGGAGCTGGTTGACGCCGCACCCCGGCTCATCGACCATCTGGGCGCCGAATCGCGCGCCCATTTCGAAGCCGTCCAGGCCATACTGGATACCAACGGCATCCCGTACAGCATCAACCCGCGGCTGGTGCGCGGGTTGGATTACTACAACCTCACGGTATTTGAGTTCATCACCGAGAGCTTGGGCGCCCAGGGCACGATCTGCGCAGGTGGCCGTTATGATTACCTGATCGACCAAATCGGCGGCAAGCCTGCCCCATGCGTAGGCTGGGCCAGCGGCATGGAACGCGTACTGGAAATGCTCAAGGAGCAGGCACTGCTGCCCGCTAGTGAGGTGGTCGATGCCTACGCCATCGTCCCTGACGCAGTCGCCATGCCGCAGGTTCTGAAAACCCTGCAACAATTGCGCGCTGCTGGTGTGCGGGTGCAGATGCACGCCAGCGCATCGGCCGAACCGGGCAGCATGAAATCCCAGTTCAAGAAAGCCGACGGCAGCGGCGCCCGCCATGCCCTGATTTTCGGCGCCGACGAACTCACGCGAGGATGCGTCATGCTGAAGAATCTGCGCGACGGCAACTCCGGACAACAAACACTGCAGCCGCTTTCCGACATTGTTACGCTGGCCAAACGCCTACAATCAGACAAATCTGAACAATAACCCAAGCCGCAATCTGCGCAGAGATCCGACATGGTCATCAACGTCAACAAACTCAATCTCGAAGAACAGGAAAAGCTCGCTGCGGTGGGCCATTTCTGGAAAACATGGCGCGCTTCATTATCGGCTGTCGCGATCGTTGTGCTGCTTGGCTTGGCCGGCTGGTACGGTTATGGCTGGTACCAAGGCCGCCAGGCACTCAAGGCAGCCACACTTTACGACCAGATACTGGCAGACGCCCAATCCGGTGATACGGCCAAACTGGCTGCCAGCCTCAAAGCCATGCAGGACAGCTACGCCTCCACCGTCCAGGCGCAACAGGCATCGCTGCTGGCCGCACGGATTTTTTACGAAAAAGGGCAACTGGATCCGAGCCGCACCGCATTGGCCGCAGCTATCGCCAGCAACGCCGACAAGGGCATCCAAAGCGCAGCCAGGCTGCAACTGGCGGGACTGATGATCGAGCAAAAACAATACGATGAGGCGATCAAGCAGCTTTCCACTGGCATGGAGCCATCCTACACGGCTCTGGCTGCCGACCGCATGGGTGATGTCTATGCCCTGCAAGGCAAGCGCCAGGAAGCAATCGATGCATACACCAAGGCTTTCAAGGCATTGAATTCCGAACAGCCCTATCGCCAAATGATTGCCGCCAAACTCGGCAGCTATGGCATTGATGCAGCCACAAGCACGCCTTCTACAGCCGGTGCCGCAGCTTCTACCGCCAGCCAATAGCAACGAGACCTGTGTTCCGGCACTTTTTCTGAAGAATTTACCACCATGTCGCCACGATTCCTTCTTCGATACCCTGTTGTAGCCGCCTCATTGGCTGGCTCACTGGCGCTGACAGCCTGTTCCTGGAGCTACAAGCCACCGCCGCCCACGACCTTGCAGGCCAATCCGGCAACCGCCCCGGCCAGCTTGGCGTGGCGCAGCAGCATGGGCGGCAACGTGAGTTTGCCCATGCAAATGGCCGTGCAGGCAAACCAGGTGCTGGTGGCAGACGTGCAGGGAAACGTGCAAGCCCTGGACTCCTCCAGCGGTCTTCCTCTCTGGACACTCCATATCGGACAACCCCTGTCGGCCGGAATTGGTTTTGACGGCAACACCGCAGCGGTCATCACAGCAAAATCCGAATTGCTGACCATCCGCAACGGCGCCATCCTGTGGCGCGCTCCCCTGCAAAATCCATCGCATGCCACGCCACTGGTTGCTGGCGGCCGTGTGTTTGTCCTGGGATCCGACCATAGCGTCCATGCACATGATGGCAATAACGGTTACCTGCTCTGGGGACAGAAAAGCCAGGCCCCGGAAAATCGGCTGGTCCTGACTCAACCCTTCCTGCTAATGCCTGCTGGCGGCGCTCTTTTTGCTGGCGTGGCGGGCAGCATTGTCGGTTTCAATCCCGACAATGGCAATATTCTTACCGAAACAACCTTGGCCAACCCGCGCGGCGTCACCGAACTGTCACAGGTGGTCAACGTGCTCATGCCGGCATCCCGCATGGGCGACAGCTTGTGTGCACGTGCATACCAGGCAACCGTTGGATGCGTCAATCTGGCCAACGGCACCCTTCAATGGGTGCAGCCACACGTTGGCTCCACGGGAGTTTCTGGCAACGCACAAATCGTCGTCGGCGCAGACAACGACGATGTGCTCACAGCCTGGTCGCGCCAGGACGGAAAAGTCTTGTGGAAGAACGAAACGTTCAAACACCGCAATCTGTCCGCGCCACTGGTTGCAGGTGACAGCATCGTGATCGGTGATTCCCAAGGATACGTACACATTCTTTCTGCCAGCAACGGCACGTTGCGCAACCGTGTGCGCATCGATGAAAGCCCCATCCAAACAGCCCCTGTTCTGGCAGGAAATATCGTCGTAATTGCAACCAGCAAAGGCACGGTGGCGGGCCTGAACCTTCAGTAACCGTCCAGCGTTCAAGTATCAGATGAAACCGGTCATTGCCTTGGTAGGACGGCCCAATGTGGGCAAGTCAACCCTATTCAACCGCCTCACCAAAACGCGCGACGCCATCGTGGCCGACTATGCCGGGCTGACCCGCGATCGCCACTATGGCAACGGCCGCATCGGACGGCGCGAATTCATCGTCGTAGACACCGGTGGCTTCGAACCGGATGCAGGTGAAGGCAGCATCTACCGCGAAATGGCCAGACAAACCCGCCAGGCCGTGGCCGAGGCCGATGTCGTGGTGTTTGTCGTGGATGCACGCGAAGGCTTGTCGGCGCAAGACCATGACATCGCCAATTATTTGCGCCGCTTGGGAAAACCGTGCATTCTCGTGGCCAACAAGGCCGAGGGCATGAGCGACAGCCAACGGCTGGCCGAGTTTTATGAACTTGGCCTGGGTGACGTTCATGGCATTTCCGCCGCGCACGGCCAAGGAATTCACGATCTGCTCGAACTGGCGCTGGACCGCATACAGGCACCAGAACCAGACGAAAAAGACGATGCCAGTACTGACAATATCATCCGGCTGGCGGTTGCCGGACGACCCAATGTGGGCAAATCCACCCTCATCAACGCCTGGCTCGGCGAGGAGCGCCTTGTGGCGTTCGACTTGCCGGGCACGACGCGCGATGCCATCCACGTACCCTTTGTGCGCAAAGGCCAGAAATACGAACTGATCGACACCGCCGGGCTGCGCCGCAAGGGCAAAGTGTTCGAAGCGATTGAAAAGTTCAGTGTAATCAAGACCCTGCAAGCCATTGAATCCGCCAACGTGGTGTTGCTACTGCTCGACGCCACCCAGGGCATCACCGACCAGGACGCCCACATTGCGGGCTACATTCTGGAATCGGGGCGCGCCGTCGTGATCGCCATCAATAAATGGGACGCCGTGGACAGTTACCAGCGTGAACTGCTGCTGCGTTCGGCCGAATCGCGCCTGGGTTTTTTCAAGTTTGCCGCACAGCATCACATCTCCGCCAAGAAACGGCAAGGCCTGGTCCCCGTATGGGACTCGATTGCTCAGGCATACCAGTCGGCCAACTGCAAAATGTCGACCCCCGTGCTAACACGGCTGATACACGAAGCGGTGCACATGCAGGCGCCCAAACGCAGCGGTATGTTCCGTCCCAAGCTACGCTACGCGCACCAGGGCGGCATGAATCCGCCTGTGGTGGTAGTTCATGGCAACTCGCTCGAGGGCGTGACCGACAGCTACAAACGGTACCTGGAAGGCCGCATTCGCCAGCACTTCAATCTTGTCGGCACCCCGCTGCGCGTGGAAATGAAGACCTCGCACAACCCGTATACCGAAAAGGCGTAGCGTCCGGCTGGATCTCTGTGCCATTCACTAACTCTTGCCAGGATCGCATCCCCCGGACATAGGCCTTTCAAACAGGCCAACATCTGGCCGGCAAGGTGAGTGATCGGTGGTATGGCATGCTAATGTCAGGGCGGCTCGACTCTTTGTGCGCGCCAGGGTTCCTGTAAAACGGTTCAGCCGGCATCAGGGATTGACTGCGCTTATTTCCGGTATTCACGCCTGATTCTCTTCTTTCAAGATTGCATCAGCCGGCACCGCCAGCGGTTTCAGGCGCGTCTTGTTGAGTTCGCCTGCTGCCTCCAGCGCAGGGTATGCCGCAGAACAAATGTGCGAATGGATGCGCTTGAGATCCCGCAGAATGTCCAGGTGCAGGGAACTGGTTTCCAGGCTTTCGATTCTGCCCTCCCTCAACCTGTTCATGTGATTTTCGGCGGCCGCAAATTCAAGCTCCCGGATCCTAGACTTCTCGTCAAGCAGCTGCCGGGCCAATTTCACGTCGCCGGACAGGAAAATGGTCATCGCCAGCTTCAGATTGTCCCGGACGATGTGATGGAATTCCTGCAATTCCGCCGCGCCTTCATCGGAAAACCGCAACTGCCGCTTGATTTTCTTGCTGGCGAGGTCCATCAGGTTCTTGTCGATGATGTCTCCGATGTGTTCCAGATTGATGGCCAAGCTCAGGATTTCCATGGCGCGCTGCCCTTCGGCATCGTCAAGGCTCTCGTGGGTGACCTTGATCACATACAGCTTGATGGCTTCGTGCAGGCGGTCAACGGTGTTGTCCTTCTCGCAGACCTGCGCGACCAGTTTCCTGTCATTCGTCAGAATCGCCGTCATGGTCTGCTGCAGCATCGAATCGATGATGTCTCCCATGCGCAGGGTTTCTCTTGAGGCGCAGGCCAAGGCCACAGTGGGCGTTTCGATCGCGGTTTCGTCGAGATAAAGAGGAACCGAAGGATCATCAGCCGCTTTCACGTCCGGTAACAGGCGCTCCAGCATTGTGGAGATCATGCCCAGCGGAAAAAGGAACACCAGCGCCATGACCACATTGAACAGCGTATGGAAATCGGCGGCAAGGCGAACCGGATTGGGATCGATTTTTTGCAGCAACTGGACAACTGGATCCAGCAAGGGCAGAAAGATGATGCAACCAACAAGACGGTTGATCAGATTTCCCACAGGCAGTCGCCGATGGGCCGGATTGGTGCTGCCCATTCCTTCCATCAGAGGATTGAGGGCGCTCCCAAGATTGGCGCCTAGCACCAGCGCCAGGGCTGCCGTTGGCGTGACGAAGCCAGAATAGGCCAACGACATCGTCAACAAAATGGTAGCTACGCTCGAATGGGCCGCCCACGTCAGGACGGCCCCGATGAGCAGCGTCAACAGCGGCTCGCCGGTAATCGCAGCAAAAAGCTCGCGTACCACCGGTGCATGTTCGACGGGAGCCAGGCTGCTGAGCAGGCTATGCAGGGAAAGCAGCATCAGTCCGAGGCCGATGGCGACCCGCCCAAGATCCTTGACGATGGTCTGCGTACCCCGCTTGAAGGCAACGACTCCGGTGACAAGCAGAAGCGGCGCAACGGCAGAGGAATCGAAGGAAAGCAACTGCACGATCAGGGTCGTGCCAACGTTTGCTCCCAGCATGACGGCCAGTGCCGGTACAAGGTCAACCAAGCCCGATGCGGAAAACGAACTCAGCATCAACGCGGTCGCCGTGCTGCTTTGCAAAATGGCTGTCACCCCCACGCCAGCCGTGAAAGCGTGGAATCTGCTTTTCAACACGCTTCCCAGAAAATGTCTGATTCTTGCCCCGAAAGCCCGCACGATGCCGCTGTGCACCATGTGAAGCCCCCAAAGCAGCAGGGCCACGCCACCGACAAGATCCAGCAAGACCTTGACCCCCATCGTATTCTCCTTGTGGTTGACTGCGCAACAAAATCGGGAGCAGCTTCCATACAGGCCTGTCCGAAATCAGTGCCAGCAGGCTGGCGCATCGCATCATCACGGCATTCCGCGGGAAAAAAGCCGCCTGCACGGGTCTGCGCGGGTAGTCCCGAACGGTTGTCAGCAGACGCTGGCGAAAGGGTCGAAGTCTATAGCACTTGTGTGAAATAGCCAAGCAGCCCATTTGGCTATCAATTAAAGCGATGTTTGGAATCCCCAGCTGCATCCATTCATGCTGCCTTTTCCCTTGATAACGCTGCGATTATCAAAGCGACTCTTTCAACCGCGACACTTTATGAATGCTGTCTCTGGAAATATGTTTCTTCCATCAGCTAATCTGAACAACTTTGCTCGGCAACCAAGCTGCACGTCAGTATGGTCCGTGGGCCCAGTCATGCTTCAGAGCCAGTTGCAGCAAAGTGTGCACACGACAGAGTAAGCGTATCCAAAGATAAAAGGAGGTGTTTTGCTGTCCGTGCCATTCAAACGAGGCTAAGAGTTATATCGTGCGGGATATAAACACAGACATGTACACCCCAACCAGGTACAAATCCCAATGCCTCATCGTGCATGGCTACGGCACGCATCTTCTACACGATCAAGCACCAGCCACCAATTGTGACGGACTGTTCCGACAGTCCGTCACATCAACAGGTGTTCACCGGCGTTGTCCCCGCCCAGAATCACATAATTGACTTTGCGAATATCCATGAGTGCGCGCCCGCCAGAATAGCTGATGGCGCTTTGCACATCCTGCTCCATTTCATGCAGGGTATAGCCCAGCTTGCCCTTGACGGGCTCCAGGATGCGCTTGCCTTCCACGTGGCGATATTCGCCCTTGTTGAAATCACTGGCCGATCCGTAATATTCCTTGAAAAGCTGCCCATCGACTTCCACCGTCTTGCCGGGCGACTCCTCGTGCCCTGCAAACAGCGAGCCAATCATCACCATCGTCGCGCCAAAACGGATCGACTTGGCAATGTCGCCATGGCAACGGATGCCGCCGTCGGCAATGATGGGTTTGGTAGCAACGCGGGCGCACCATTTGACGGCGCTAAGCTGCCAGCCCCCGGTGCCGAATCCGGTCTTGAGCCGGGTGATACAAACCTTGCCTGGACCAATGCCCACTTTTGTTGCATCGGCTCCCCAGTTTTCAAGGTCGATCACTGCTTCAGGTGTGCCCACGTTTCCTGCAATCACGAAACTTTCCGGAAGCATTTTCTTGATATATGCAATCATGTGCTTGACACTGTCGGCATGGCCATGCGCAATGTCGATGGTGATATAGGCAGGCGCCAGTTTTTCTGCGGCCAGTGCATCCACAGTGGCGCGATCAGGGGACTGAACGCCCAGCGAAATGCTGGCAAAAAGCCCCAGGCGATGCATGTTGCGTACAAATTCCAGGTTATCCAGGTCAAAGCGATGCATGACATAAAAATAGCCATGCCGTGCCAACCACTGGCAAATGGACTCATCCACCACCGTTTTCATGTTTGCCGGCACCACCGGAATGCGGAAACTGCGAGGGCCAAATTTCACGCTGGCATCGCATTGACTGCGGCTTTCGACATGGCATTTGCGCGGCAGGAGCAGGATATTGTCGTAGTCGAATATTTGCATGTGAACGGCAGCAATTCTGTGTGATGGCACTATTAGAAAGTAATGACTTTATCGGCCTGCAAGGTAGCTTCTGCCAGTTCAGCCAACGTGCCCAGACAGCACCCGTCTATCAGTGGCAGATCGCCCAGACCTCGAGCCAAGGCGCAGGTTCGGCACAGCTTAACCGGGACGTTTAGTCCGGACAGTTCCTCGACCATTTTCTGCAGCGCCTGGCCCGACGCGTCCTGCTGATTGGGAAGTGCAAGAACCGTGGCATCAGACATCAGGAAAACTTGCAGCCTTGGGGAATACGGATCCTGCCCCGCAAGAGCCAACGCAAGCCGCAACGCCGACAGGCAACGTTCGCTACCATAGGGCGGCGCATGAATGATGATCAAAATATTCTGAAGTGAAGCGTTCCTGTCCATCAATATTCCCGGTTACCGGCAGGCACTGCCGATCTATCAACTATAGCAGTGACCGCCATCCGCAGCCCCTGCACCGGCATCAACAGCCGGACGTGGTTGCTACCCGTGAAAGGGGCATGTTTTCACCAGGCAAGGCCAACGGTTTTGTTTGTCGTTACAAACAGGCCGCGCAACTGGCATAACCAATCAGCCATACGCGCTGACTGAATGAAAACGCCGACCGGAGGATACCAACGGTGCGAACCTGTTCAGGTTTCTTGCATGAATGCACGTGCGCGTGTATCAGGCTGCCGCAGCGTTATTGCCAGCGCAAGGCAGAAAGGTCATTGACAAATACCGGCATGTCTTGCCACAAACCCTGCAACTTGCTGTTGGCCACGGTGATCCATTGCGGTTGGTACAGATAGACGGCGACGGCATCGTCGGCCACCAGCCGCTGCGCGTCCCCCAGCAAACGCGTCCGCTCCTGTTCGTTGCCCGACTGAAGAATGCGCTCATACAGCGCATTGAATGCCTGCGAACGGTAATTCCAGTAGTAATCGGGTTTGGCAAAATTACCGAAATCAAACGGTTCGACATGGCTGATGATGGTCAAATCGTAGTCTTTCTTTCCATAGACTTGGCTGAGCCACTGCGCCCACTCCACACTTTCAAGTGTGACAGTGATACCGGCTTTGGCCAGCATGGCTGCAATCACTTCCCCACCCTGCTTGGCGTAGGGCGTAGGAGGCAATTTCATGGACAGACTTAGACCGGCAACTCCTGCCTCCTTGAGCAGCGCCCTGGCCTTCTCCGGATCGTAGGGCGTCATGCCTGTAGTGTCGACATAGCCGTCAGCCCCCGGCACATAAAAGCTGCCAATGGGCACCCCTAACCCATCTGCTGCCCCCTGAATCACAGCCTGACGGTCGATGGCCATACTGATGGCACGGCGCACACGCACATCATCCAGCGGTTTTCTAGCGTTGTTCATGGCAACAATTGTCTTGGCACGGGACCCGCCCACCAGCACCCGAAACCGGCTGTCATTTTTGAACTGTTGGATGTTTCGAGCCACCTGTACGCGCGAAAACAGATCAATGTCGCCCGCCAGCAAAGCAGCAGACTGGGCAGCAGCGTCCGAAATAAAACGGAAGGTAACGCTTTGCAGGGCAATGCTGCTCGCAGATCGGTAACCCTCCCATTTCTTCAGAGTCAGCGAAGCGCCTTTCTGCCAATCCGCCAACTGGTAAGGCCCCGTTCCAATTGGATTGACAGGGTTTCCGGCCGCTGTTGCGGGCTCAACGATAACGGCTGTAGCCTGCCCAAGCAGGAAAGGAAGATTCGGATTGGGCACGCGCCCATGCAACACGACAGTGAATGCATCGGGAGTTTCAATGCGCTCGAAACCGGCAAAGAGTTGCTTGTCCTTGTTGGTGCTGTCTGGAGCCGCCGCACGTTCAAATGCATACTTGACAGAGGAGGCGTTGAAGGGTTCTCCGTTGTGGAATCGGGCATCCTGACGCAAATGAAACGTCCAGATTTTCTGGTCAGGCGATGACTCCCAGCGTTGCGCCAGCAACGGCAAGACCGATCCGTCCTGCTGAATTTTGGTCAAGGTTTCAAAAATGTTATAAAGCACCACTTCGCCAATGGCCGAAGCAGCACCCGTTGTGGGATCCAGACCGGGCGGCTCAAGCACCATGCCAACCGACAAATTGTTCCTGACAGACTGTTTCTGGCCGCAACCAGAAACCAGAGCCAGTGCAGCAATGACAACCGTGATTGCACAAGAACGGAGCATGGAACATCGGGAAAACATCGGGCGATTCCTTCCAAACGGCAAGTATTTCGTCACCGATGCACGAGACATGCAAGCCACCGGTTGTTGGGGAATACGAAACAATAACAAATTTTTCACGTATTTTTTATTAATGAAATTGCGATAAATTTCGCAGATAACTTGGCAGGAACGCTGATCTTATAGCCGGATAACGCTAGACTGCATCCACATAAAATATGCAAATATATGTTATGTTGTTTACATTTTCATTGCCTGACAGTATGGCTGCGCCAACGCTGATTGCCGGACCCTTCTGATTGATGCCAACGCCCAAAACATGTCCGTAACAGACTCCACCTTGAAAGACACATCTAATACCTTGCCAGCCACGGCACAGGTATTGATTCAGCGCGGCAAGATCACGGAAAACATCGCAAACGAACTGATGCAGCGTGTGCGGCAAAGCAGAAGCAACTTCATCGCCGAAGTCATCAATGCCGGCCACATCGATGCCGCCGACATGGCCTTTACCCTGGCACAGACGTTCGCTCTTCCACTGCTTGACATTGCTGCGGTCGACAAAACCAAACTGCAAAAGGACCTGATGGACAAAAAGCTTGCATTCGAATGCAAGCTGCTGCCGCTTTCCAGAAAAAACGGACGCCTGATC
>JAGPIR010000152.1 GCA_018054915.1 Allobrachymonas sp. | reverse complement strand
CCATCTCCTGCGGCGTTACCTGAACAGGAAGCACCTTGTTGTGCTCTGCATAGGCGGCGCTCATGGCCTCGGCGACTTTGCCCACATCGGCCTTAAGTGGATCAATGCGCAGGTACGGCAATCCGGCGCGCTGCGCCAGATGCCGCGTAAGGTCTTCAATGTCGAGTTTTCTGCAGTCGCCGGAGCGCGTCACGTCCAGTTGGGCCAGCCGCAACAGCGGATGCTGGCTGCTTTTGACCGATGAACAACGGGCAACGATGCGCTGATGCTCTTGCACACTGATAACCTGGTCGTCCAAAAGCCATTGGGCCAGTTGCCGCCAGTCCACCGGACCAGAATCAGCCTGCCGGTTTCGGAAGCCGGAAGAAATGGGCATTTCCATCATCATGATTTGCCATTATGCGGCTGATTGCCCAGCCACAAAACCCGTCATTGCCAGAACCCCACTCTGTCAAACAAATGCTTTCGAGCGGGACAAACCCAGTGAGGCGGAAATTTTTTGGGTTGGTTGTTATGACATTTCAACCGCGAACCAGAACCGGCCAGGCCCGTGAGCCAGCATGCCAAACGGCGAACCCTCCGATTCTTGCCGCGCACCTGCCCCTTCATGGTGAAATTGCGCCACAATACACGGGTTCTAATCGGCATTTCCGGTGGAATCTGGCGGAAATTGGCGGGGGTTCCTGCCAGCCAATCAGGCAAGAGGGAGCGGCAGCGGTTCTTGATTTCACCGCAAAGCAACAAAAAAGCCCTGAAATTACTGGAATTTCAAGGCTTTATGTTTTTTTCTGGTGCCCAGGAGAGGACTCGAACCTCCACGCCTCTCAGCGCTAGTACCTGAAACTAGTGCGTCTACCAATTCCGCCACCTGGGCAGCACCGAAGGGAGTATCTTATCAAAAATTCATTCAAAAACACAAAAAAGCTCAAAGATTTTTCGGCAGAAATCACGGGAACCGTTCAAGGCCACCGTGATGGCCATGGTTTTGTCGTGCCAGACGATGGCTCTCCCGACCTTTACCTGCCACCCAATGAAATGCGCGCGGTATTGCACCGCGACCGGGTAAAGGCCCGCGTCGCCGCCTACGATCGCAAGGGGCGCCCCGAAGGACGTGTGGTGGAAATCATCGAGCGCAGCAACCAGCCCATCATCGGCCGCCTGTTACAGGAAAACAGCACCTGGCTCGTTGCCCCGGAGGACAAGCGTTATGGCCAGGACATCATCATCCCCAAAGACGCC
This sequence comes from Allobrachymonas sp., assembly GCA_018054915.1. Classification (GTDB taxonomy): domain Bacteria; phylum Pseudomonadota; class Gammaproteobacteria; order Burkholderiales; family Burkholderiaceae_C; genus Brachymonas. Next base: position 2,973 of record JAGPIR010000152.1, on the reverse strand, counting down.
ATCGCACATGCCCAGCCCGGGCAGGTGGTCGCCGTCGAATTGACCGAATTGCCAGCCCTTTACGGCCAGCCTGTCGGACGGATTCGCGAAGTACTGGGAGACATTGATGACCCTGGAATGGAAGTGGAAATTGCCGTGCGCAAATACGGCGTTCCACATCTTTTTTCGGATGAATGCCTGCGTCTGGCCAAGGCACTGCCTGCCACCGTTCAATCAGCCGACTGGCCCGGGCGCGTGAACCTGACCGACGTGTCTCTTGTCACGATAGACGGCGAAGATGCACGCGATTTTGACGATGCCGTGTACTGCGAACCCGCCACGTTGAGCGGCCGCGGCAAGACGGCCAAAGCCGGTTGGCGTTTGCTGGTCGCCATTGCCGACGTGAGCCGCTATGTACACAACGGCAACGCCATTGACATCGATGCTTATGACCGCGCCACCAGCGTATATTTTCCGCGGCGCGTCATACCCATGCTGCCAGAAAAACTCTCCAATGGGCTGTGCTCACTCAACCCAGGCGTAGACCGGTTGTGTATGGTTTGCGACATGCTTATCACGGGCGAAGGAGAAATCCATGCCTACCAGTTCTATCCGGCAGTCATGCACAGCCACGCACGCTTTACCTACACCGAGGTTGCAGCCATCCTGTCTAACACCAAGGGGCTGGAGGCGCGCAAATACAAGGCACGGGTAAACGACCTGCTGCACCTGCACGGCGTGTTCCAGTCGCTGCTGTCAGCACGCAACCGGCGCGGCGCCATGGATCTGGAAACAGTGGAAACGCAGATCATCTGCGATGAAAATGGCCACATTGAAAAAATCATCCCGCGTGAACGCAACGACGCCCACAAGTTGATTGAAGAAGCGATGCTGGCAGCCAATGTCTGCGCGGCCGACTTCATCACGCGCAACAAACAGACCGGCCTGTACCGCGTACACGAAGGCCCCACACCGGAAAAAGTGGAAATTCTGCGCAACTATCTGAAAGTCCTGGGCATTACCGCCAGCGTCAGCGACGAGCCCACCCCAAGCGAACTAGCGGCTGTTGCCGAAGCCACAAAGGGCCGGACCGACGCCGAACAAATCCACACCATGCTGCTGCGCAGCATGCAGCAAGCCATTTACAGCCCTGCCAACAGCGGTCACTTTGGCCTCTCCTACGAGGCCTACACACACTTCACCAGCCCCATCCGCCGTTATCCCGACCTGCTGGTGCATCGGGTCATCAAGGCCATATTGCGCGGCGAGAAATACCACCTTCCCGTTTTGCCGACGCCTGGTGAAGCGCATGCGAAGCTCAATCAACGCCTGCAAAAAACGGCCGCAGCACGATCCAAAAAAGCTGCCATCGACCCCAAAAAAGCAAGCGCCGAAATGCTTGCATGGCAGGCCGCCGGCTTGCACTGCAGCGCCAACGAACGCCGGGCCGATGAAGCCAGCCATGATGTGGAAGCTTGGCTCAAGTGCAAGTACATGCGCGACTTCCTCGGGGAAGAATTCAGTGGCGTGGTCAGCACCGTCACCAGTTTCGGCCTCTTCGTCACGCTAAAGACCATTTATGTGGAAGGGCTAGTGCACATTACCGAATTGGGCGGCGACTACTTCAAGTTTGATGAAATCCGCCAGGAGTTGCGCGGCGAACGCACCGGCGTGCGCTTTGGCCTGGGAAGCGAGGTTCGCGTGCAGGTCATCCGTGTCGACCTGGACGGCCGCCGTATCGATTTCCGGCTCGTGCGTGCTGGCGAAGATTTGTTGCAACAGGCCGCGTCCTCCAAAGGAACTGGCGCCTCCCGCAAGACCGCACCTCCTTCCGGAACGGACACCCCACGCAATCGCCGCGCTGCACCCACATCCCGCAGCCCATCACCAAACGACAAGAAGCCGCCCAGTCAAAGAAAATCCAGTACCCAAACCACCCGAAAAAAACGAAATACCCGCTCATAACGCGGTGGATTGAAGCCGTGGATTTGAATGCTCAAGGAACAAAAGCAGACGCGCTTTATGGGAGGATGCCTACGTGGTAATCCCCCCTAAAACCCACTGGAGTGCGCAGTAGAAATTTTTCGAGAAGAATTTCTACATGAAGAAATCCAGGTTTTTCCGACAGGCAGACCCCAAAGCAGTCCTTCTTTTCATCGGTAAACCAATACAGGAATCTTCGAATGCGTGAGTACTTTATGGGTTTCACTGCCCAGTAGCAGGGCCGTTACACCGCTTCTTCCGTGAGATGCCATAAAAATCAGGTCGCAGTCGTTGGATTTTGCTGCCTGGATGATCAGTTCCGCAGGATGGTTGCCAACCAACATGACCTGGTTATTGACCACGTCAGCCGCTTGAGCCATTTGTTGCGCGGTGTTCAGGATGTCCCGTGCGGCGCTGTCCAGTCGTTCGCGCACGTCTTGCGTGAGGTGGGGACTGCTGATGGCGCCAATGCCTGCGTATGCCGCCGGCGCTTCAGGTTTTGCATAAAAAAAGGTGATGCGCGCACACGCTTCCTTGGCAAAAGAGACCGCCCGTTCAATCGTTGCCTTTGATAGAGATGAGCCATCGGTGGGGACGAGTAGATGCTTAAACATTTGGGTTCCTGATTGAAGTGCATGCTCAATGGCCACCAGTACCGGGTTCTATGGTACGGGTGGGTTTGGGAGCAATCCAGATGACAAAAGCAGCGATGATGAACATCACGGCAATCCCGGTCATGACCTGATTGGTTGACAACATGCCACTTTGCGACGTAACGAGGTAGTCGATCACTTGGTTGGAGACCTCGGGCGGTGCGCCCGATTGGCTCAGCATCTGACGCACACTGCCATCCCGATCGGCCAAGCCAACCAGTTCGGCGTGATTGCGCGTAGTCTGATTGGCCCATATAGTCGTTATGACCGAAGTGGCAAAGGCACCCGAGAGTGTGCGCAGGAAGTTCATCAGGCCGGCGGCGGAATCCATCTCGTGCTCCTCCACGCTGCCGAGTGC
>JAGPIR010000151.1 GCA_018054915.1 Allobrachymonas sp. | reverse complement strand
GCACTGGGCGATGTGGTGTTTGTCGAACTGCCGGAAATCTGCAATAGCTATGCCCAGAAGGACATCGCTGGCGTGGTTGAATCCGTGAAGGCCGCCGCCGACGTTTACATGCCGGTTTCCGGAGAAATTGTCGCCATCAATGAAGCATTGCAGGCCGACCCCACACTGGCCAACAGCGACCCGATGGGCGCTGGCTGGTTCTTCAAGGTCAAGCTCTCCAGCCCCAACGAAATCACCGCCCTGCTCGACGAAGCCGCCTACCAGGCGCTGACCGCGTAAACCGGCACAACGGCCCAAGCCCACGCAATAGCCGCATCGATCCGCAAGAATGGGCGTTTCACACAAACGCTCACCTTGCCCCAACCATGAAATGGCGCTCAAGCACCCCAGCAACAAGGCGCAGGCCGCGGTCAGCGGGGTTGCGCAGCGGCACATTGCCTTCTTGCCGCCAGGCGGTTTGCATGGCCCTTTGTACGCAAGCATTCACAAAGTCTATCCTGGCAGCGCCACGCTGCACATCCAGCCACCGTTCTGTGGCGACTTGATGGCAGCTTTCCGTCCGCCACACATTTTTCTTTGCACACGATCGCACCATGAGCCCCCTCACCCTTGACCAACTTGAAAACTCCTCCGAGTTCATCGCGCGCCACATCGGCATTTCACCGCAAGATGAAAAAATGATGCTCTCGGTGATTGGCGAAACCTCGCGCCGCGCCCTGATCGATTCGATCGTGCCGCGCAGCATTGCGCGCGCCAAACCCATGGACTTGCCACCGGCCACGACCGAAGCCGCCGCGCTGGCCGAGCTCAAAGCCATCGCCGGCAAGAACAGGATTTTCAAAAACTTCATCGGCCAGGGCTACTACGGCACCCATATGCCGGGCGTGATCCTGCGCAACATTCTGGAAAATCCCGCCTGGTATACCGCATACACCCCGTACCAGGCCGAAATCAGCCAGGGCCGCATGGAGGCGCTGGTCAATTTCCAGACCATGATCGCCGACCTGACGGCCATGCCCATCGCCAATGCCTCGATGCTGGACGAGGCCACCGCAGCCGCCGAAGCCATGACCCTGGCCAAGCGTTCGGTCAAAGCCAAAGGCAATGTCTTTCTGGTTTCGGCCGATTGCCATCCGCAAACCATCGAAGTGATTCAAACCCGCGCCGCGCCGCTGGGCATTGCAATCAGGGTCATCCACAACGAACAGGAATGGTGGCAGGCGATTGCTGGTGACGATTATTTTGCCGCCCTGCAGCAATATCCGGCCAGCAGCGGCTGGATCACCGACTGGAGCCCGTCGGCCAAACAAATCCAGGCCAAGGGCGCGGCGCTGATTCTGGCAGCCGACCTGCTGGCGCTCACCGTACTCAAAGCCCCCGGCGAGATGGGCGCCGACATCGCCATCGGCACCACGCAGCGCTTCGGCATGCCGATGGGCGCAGGCGGCCCGCACGCAGGCTATCTGGCCTGCAAGGACGAATTCAAACGCTCCATGCCCGGCCGCTTGGTGGGTGTCAGCGTCGATGCGCATGGCAACCCGGCCTACCGGCTGGCGCTGCAAACCCGCGAGCAGCACATCCGCCGTGAAAAGGCCACCAGCAACATCTGCACGGCGCAGGTGCTGCCGGCCGTAATCGCCAGCATGTACGCCGTCTACCACGGCCCGGCCGGACTCAAGCGCATTGCGCAGCGCGTGCATGCCTACACCCATGTGCTGGCGCAAAGCCTGAAAGAACTTGGTCACGAAGTGGTGCACGCCACCTGGTTCGACACGCTGCTGGTGAAGGTAAAAAATGCCGACACGCTGCTGGAACTGGCACACACCCACAATGTGAACCTGCGCGCCGCCAGCCCGGGCCATGTGGGCATCAGCCTGGACGAAACCACCACGCGCGACGATGTGGCGCTGCTGTGGTCGCTGTTTGCCCAAAAGGGCATCCGCCCCAGCGCCGCCGAGCCCCAAACGCCCGATTTTGGCAAGCTCGCCGCCGGCACAGAAGGCGCCATCCCTGCAGAGCTGCGCCGCACCAGCAACTACCTGACGCACCCGGTATTCAACAGCCACCACTCCGAAACCGGCATGCTGCGCTATCTGCGCGCCCTGAGCGACAAAGACCTGGCGCTGGACCGCTGCATGATTCCGCTGGGCAGCTGCACCATGAAGCTCAATGCCACCAGCGAGATGATTCCCATCACCTGGCCGGAATTTGCCAACCTGCATCCGTTTGCACCCGCCGATCAGCTCGCCGGCTATGCCGAACTGGACAAGCAATTGCGCGCCTGGCTGGCGCAAGCCACCGGCTATGCCGACGTCAGCCTGCAGCCCAACGCGGGCAGCCAGGGTGAATATGCCGGCCTGCTGGCCATCAAGGCCTGGCACGAAAGCAAAGGCCACAGCCACCGCACCATCTGCCTGATTCCCAGCAGCGCGCATGGCACCAACCCCGCCAGCGCACAAATGGTGGGCATGCAGGTGGTCGTGACCAAATGCGACGAAAACGGCAACGTCGACATGGCCGACCTCAAGGCCAAGTGCGAGCAGCACAGCGCCAATCTGGCCTGCGTGATGATCACCTACCCCAGCACGCACGGCGTGTTTGAAACACAGGTCAAGGAACTGTGCGCGCTGGTGCACAGCCACGGCGGCCGCGTGTATGTGGACGGCGCCAACATGAACGCCCTGGTAGGCGTGGCCGCACCGGGCGAATTTGGCGGTGACGTGAGCCACCTCAACCTGCACAAAACCTTCTGCATCCCGCACGGCGGCGGCGGCCCCGGCGTCGGCCCCGTCTGCGTGGTAAAAGACCTGGTGCCCTTCCTGCCCCGCCACAACGCGGGCAGCGTGAAAGGCGGCGTGGGGGCGGTGAGCGCCGCCCAATGGGGCAACGCGGCTGTGTTGCCCATCAGCTGGATGTACATCCGCATGATGGGCGCAGAAGGCCTGAAACATGCCACCGAAGCCGCCATCCTTTCGGCCAACTACATCAGCAAGCGCCTGGCCGACCACTACCCCACGCTGTACGCCTCAGCCAACGGCCATGTGGCGCACGAGTGCATCCTGGATTTGCGCGACCTGAAGGAAACCAGCGGCGTCATGGCAGAAGACGTGGCCAAGCGCCTGATGGACTACGGCTTTCACGCGCCGACGCTCTCCTTCCCGGTGCCCAACACGCTAATGGTGGAGCCGACCGAAAGCGAAACGCGCGAAGAGCTGGACCGTTTCATCGACGCCATGATCGCCATTCGCGAAGAAATCCGCAAGATCGAACGCGGCGAATGGCCACAGGACGACAACCCGCTCAAGAACGCGCCGCACACAGCCGACAGTCTGCTGACCGGTGAGTGGACGCATGCCTACAGCCGCGAAGAAGGCGCCATGAGCCACTATGGCAAAGGCACATCGCGCCTGCACGCCAAATACTGGCCGCCCGTGGGCCGCGTGGACAACGTCTACGGCGACCGCAACCTGTTCTGCAGTTGCATCCCAGTCGAGGACCTGGCTTGAGTGCCGAGGCGTCCTGAGGAATGACAACGATGTCCAGCGAGAACCTGAAACCGGACAAACTGGCCGTTCTGATCGACGCCGACAACACAACAGCGACATGCGCGCAGGATTTGCTGGAGGAGATCGCCAAATACGGCATTGCCAGCGTCAAGCGTATCTACGGCGACTGGAGCAGTCCTGTGCTCAATGGCTGGCGAAACGAGCTACTCAAGCACGCACTGGTGCCAATTCAGCAGTTTGCCTACACCAAGGGCAAGGACGCCACCGACATGGGTCTGATCATCGATGCGATGGATCTGCTCTACAGCGGCCATTTCGACGGCTTTTGTCTGGTGTCCAGTGACAGCGATTTCACCCCGCTGGCCTCGCGCATCCGAGCGGCAGGAAGGACGGTTTACGGCTTTGGGAAGCAAACCACTCCCGAAGCCTTCCGGCAAGCCTGCGACCGATTCGTCTACATTGAAAACCTCGGTGAAGCCGAAAAACCCCGGAGTAACGGCAACACGGCCGCGACTGCCGATGCCGCCGCCGTGGCCAAATCTGCAGCCAAGCCAAGGCAGATGGATGCCGCCGCCAAAAATCTGCTCTACAAGTCGATCAAGGACGCCACCGACGAATCCACTGGCTGGGCGTTTGTTGGCAAGATCGGCAACGTCATCAGTGAGACACGACCGGACTTCGACTCGCGCAGCTACGGCTACGCCAAGCTGTCCGGAATGTTGCG